>NZ_LDNX01000024.1:0-75498 GCF_001027955.1 Kocuria sp. SM24M-10
GAGCGCCCGCGGCGTCGGACAGGCGGCGAACAGCCGGGGCGTGGTCGCGTTCACGCGCACGTCCGTGGTCTGAGCGGAGAGCACCGTGGCCACGAGCAGCTCGTAGGGCGAGCGGAAGTCCAGTTCGGCGACCGCGTAGGGGTAGGCCTCGGCGAGGACCGCGTTGATCCGCCGGGCACGGCGCTTGAGCGACAGCGGTGACTCCGGCGTCCCGGTGCGGCGGCGGCGCGCCGCGCCGGCCCGCGCCTTCGCGGGGTCCACGAGGCGCAGGTGGGCGGGCGGGCGGGGCACGGCGGGTGGGACCATCCCTCGATTCTAGGCCGCTCCGGGGGCCCGGTTCCGTGACTCCTCGCGGCGGGGCGTCTGTGGAACCGGGTGGGGCGATCGTCTAGGGTGACTCTGACACCATGTGAGCCGCGACACGGGCGTCCGGGGGCACCGGGGGTCCGTGCGGGGTGCGCCACGAGAAGGGAAGACCAGATGGCTTCGGACACCACGCCCGCCGAGACCCAGACCTTTGCCCCCAGCCCGGAGTTCACCGCCCAGGCCAACGCCGGCGCCGAGCTCTACGACCAGGCGGAGGCCGAGGGCGTCGATTTCTGGGCCCGTCAGGCCCGCGAGCTGCTGACCTGGAACAAGGACTTCACCGAGGTCCTCGACTGGTCCAACCCGCCGTTCGCCAAGTGGTTCCAGGACGGCACCCTCAACGCCTGCTACAACGCCGTGGACCGGCACGTGGAGGCCGGCAACGGGGACCGCGTGGCCATCCACTTCGAGGGCGAGCCGGGCGACAGCCGCAGCTACACCTACGCGCAGCTCAAGGACGAGGTGTCGAAGGCCGCCAACGCGATGCAGGGCCTGGGTGTGGTCAAGGGCGACCGCGTGGCCCTGTACCTGCCGATGATCGCCGAGGCCGTCATCTCGATGCTGGCCTGCGCGCGGATCGGCGCGATCCACTCCGTGGTCTTCGGCGGCTTCTCCGCGGACGCGCTGCGCTCCCGCGTCGAGGACGGGCAGGCGAAGCTGGTGGTCACCGCGGACGGCTCCTTCCGCCGCGGCAAGCCCTCCATGCTCAAGCCCGCCGTCGACGAGGCCCTCTCCGAGGGCGCGTTCTCCGTGGAGCACGTCCTGGTGGTGCGCCGCAACGAGGCCGAGGTCGAGATGACCGAGGGCCGGGACGTGTGGTGGCACGACGCCGTCGGCTCGGCCTCGACCGAGCACACCCCGGCCGAGCAGGGCGCCGAGGACCCGCTGTTCGTGCTCTACACCTCGGGCACCACCGGCAAGCCCAAGGGCATCATGCACACCACGGGCGGCTACCTCACCCAGGGCGCGTTCACGCACAAGTACGTCTTCGACCTCAAGCCGGAGACCGACGTCTACTGGTGCACCGCCGACGTCGGGTGGGTCACCGGCCACTCCTACGTGGCCTACGCGCCCCTGGTCAACGGCTCCACCCAGGTCATCTACGAGGGCACCCCGGACTCCCCGCACCGCGGCAGGTTCTGGGAGATCGTGCAGAAGTACGGGGTGACCATCATGTACACCTCCCCCACCGCGATCCGCACCATGATGAAGTGGGGCGAGGAGATCCCGGGCGAGTACGACCTCTCGTCGCTGCGCGTGCTCGGCACCGTGGGCGAGGCCATCAACCCGGAGGCGTGGACCTGGTTCCACCGGGTCATCGGCGGCGGGCGCTGCCCGATCGTGGACACCTGGTGGCAGACCGAGACCGGCGCCATCATGATCTCCCAGCTGCCCGGCGTGACCGTGGCCAAGCCGGGCTCGGCGCAGGTGCCCATGCCCGGCATCAAGGTGGACGTCGTGGACGACAACGGGCAGCCGGTGCCCGACGGGACCTCCGGGTTCCTGGTGCTGCGCGAGCCGTGGCCGTCGATGCTGCGCACCATCTGGGGCGACGACGACCGCTACGTGGACACCTACTGGTCCCGGTTCGGGGACATGTACTTCGCCGGTGACGGCGCCAAGCGCGACGAGGACGGGGACGTCTGGATCCTGGGCCGGGTGGACGACGTGATGAACGTCTCCGGGCACCGCCTCTCCACCCCGGAGATCGAGTCCGCGCTCGTCTCCCACCCCTCCGTGGCGGAGGCCGCGGTGGTGGGCGCCACGGACGAGACCACCGGGCAGGCCGTGATCGCCTTCGTGATCCTCTCCGACCAGGCCGACGCCGAGGGCCGGGACAAGGCGGAGCTCGCCGAGGAGATGCGCGCCCACGTGGGCAAGGAGATCTCCCCGATCGCCAAGCCGAAGAAGGTCCTGATCGTGCCGGAGCTGCCGAAGACCCGCTCCGGGAAGATCATGCGCCGCCTACTCAAGGACGTCGCCGAGGACCGGGAGGTCGGCGACGTCTCGACGCTCGCGGACCAGACGGTGATGCAGCAGATCGTGGACTCGCTGGCCAAGTAGTCCCGCCCGGGACTCCCGCACCGGACCGCGGCGCCCCCTCGCCCCTGCCGCGCGAGGGGGCGCCGCCACGTCCGGGGACCGGTGCGCCGGGGGTGAGAGGATGCGGGGCATGACCACCACGCGCAGACCGATCTACGTCCTCAACGGCCCGAACCTCAACCTGCTCGGCGCCCGGCGCCCGGAGGTGTACGGCACCACGACGCTCGCCGACGTGGAGCAGAACGTGCGCGCCCGGGCCGCGGCCGGCGGGTGGGAGGTGGAGTTCCGCCAGACCAACCACGAGGGCGTCCTGGTGGACCAGATCCACGAGGCCCGGACCGCGGGCGCGGCCATCGTCATCAACCCCGCGGCGTACACCCACACCTCGGTCGCGATCCACGACGCGCTCGAGGCGGCGGAGCTGCCCGTGGTCGAGGTGCACCTGTCCAACGTGCACCGGCGCGAGCCGTTCCGGCACACCTCCTACGTGTCCCTGCAGGCGGACGTGGTGATCGCCGGTGCGGGCGCCCTCGGCTACGAGCTGGCCGTCGAGCACCTGCTGCGCACCCTGGAGGGCTGATCCCTCACGCCGCGCACGTGCCCGGCACGAGCGCCTCGGTCCGGCCCGCGGCCTGGTCCAGGGCGCCGCGCAGCTCGGCCAGGGTGAGGGCGTAGCCGACCTGCCCCTCGAGGGCCTTGGCGAAGACCACCCCGACCACCGTCCCGTCCTGGGCCACCAGCGGACCGCCCGAGTTGCCCTGCTGCACCTCACCGGCCAGCTGGATGATCTCCATGGTCGCGGGGGCGGCGCCGTCGCCGGGCGCCGGGGCCAGGGCGGCGCCCTGCACGGTGGCGGGCCCGACGGCGAAGGGCCCGCCCAGGGGGTAGCCCATGAACGCGACGAGGTCCCCCGGCGCGGGGTCCTGCCCGAGTGCCAGGCCCGGCACCTGCAGGCCCGGGGCGGAGAGCACGGCGAGGTCCGCGTCCGGGTCGTAGTGCACGACCGAGGCGGTGTGCACCCGCCCGTCCCGGGTCTGCACGACGGGCTCGGTGACCCCGGCGACGACGTGGGCGTTGGTCACCACCTGACCGGGGGCCGTCGCGAAGCCGGAGCCGGTCTGGTTCTGCCGGCACTCGTCCGCGGTGCCGTACACCTTCAGCACGGACTCACCGGCCTGCTCCTGCGCCGGTGTCGCCGCGCCGGCCGCGGGGGCCTCCGCGGCCGGGAACAACAGGGCGTCCAGCTGCCGGATGCCGGTGGCCCCGCCCACGGCGTCCCGCGCCTCGGTCACCACCTCGCGGACCGGGGCGGGGGTGCGCTCGTCGATGGTGCGCAGCACCGCGGAGGAGGCGACCTGCTGGGACACCGAGGGGATGCCGAGCTGGCCCACGAGCGAGGCGAGCAGCGAGAGCACCAGCGCCGCCACGGTCACGTCCAGGGCCGCCCCGGCGATCCGGTTCAGCAGCCCCAGGCGCATCCGCTCCGTCACCGCGGACAGGGCGCGGCCGAGAAGCCCGCCGAGCATCTGGCCCGCGATCAGCAGCACGAGCACCGTGGCCAGCACGGCGCCCACCCGGTACTGGGCGTCGACCTGCGCGCTGACCCACGGCGCGGCGGTGAACGCCGCCACGGCCCCCAGCACGAGGCCGGCCAGCGAGAACAGGGAGTTGAAGAATCCGCGGCTGAACCCGTAGAAGAGATAGCCCAGCAGCACCACGACCAGCAGGACGTCGAGCAGGTTGAAGGACGGAGACATCGGGTTCCTCTGGGTGTTCGGGGTGTTCTGGGGGCCGGGGCCCGGGAGCGAGCCACCAGCATAGGGACCCCGGCTGTGAGATTCGTAGGGCTCGTCCGTCCCCGGCCCCGGCCCGCCACGCCCGTCCTTGGGAATCGCGCGCCGGAGACACTACAGTGAACGTCAGGTACGTTAGGTCGCTCACACGCAGGTGCGGGCGACCCCCGCTGACATCGGCCGCCGCGGGCCACGGCTCGACGGCGGCGTTACTCTGAGGAGAACCATGGATATCGACGTCCTCCGCCGCGCGCCCCTGTTCGCGTCCCTGGACGACCAGGCGTTCGCCGCCCTGACCGAGGAGCTCACCGAGGTCGACCTCTCGCGCGGCTCCACGCTCTTCCACGAGGGCGATCCGGGCGACCAGCTGTACTTCATCGTCTCGGGCAAGATCAAGCTCGGGCGGACCGCCGCGGACGGACGCGAGAGCCTCGTGGCCATCATGGGCCCGGGCGAGCTGTTCGGCGAGATGGCCCTGTTCGACCCGAGCCCGCGCTCCACGTCCGCCACCGCGGTGTCCGAGACGCGCCTGGCCGGGCTCAAGCACGAGAACCTCAAGAAGGTCATCGAGCGTTCCCCGGACGTGTCCGCGCAGCTGCTCCAGGCCCTGGCCCGCCGGCTGCGGCGCACCAACGAGAGCCTCGCCGACCTCGTTTTCTCGGACGTGCCCGGCCGCGTGGCCAAGGCCCTCCTGGACCTGGCCGACCGCTTCGGCCGCCCCGCCACGGACGGCATCCTCGTGGCGCACGAGCTGACGCAGGAGGAGCTGGCCCAGCTCGTGGGCGCCTCCCGGGAGACCGTCAACAAGGCGCTGGCCGAGTTCGTCCAGCGCGGCTGGATCCGGCTGGAGGCCCGCGCCGTGGTGATCCTGGACCTGCAGCGGCTCAAGCAGCGCAGCCGCTGAGCCCGCCCGGACGGACACGGCCCGGTCACCCTCGCGGGTGACCGGGCCGTGTCCGTTCCCGGCGATCGGGCCGGCGGCTCACGACCAGTCGAGGCGCAGCACCGGGCGGCCGTCCCGGACCTCGAGCACCGGGTTGCGGGTGACGACGGGCCGCTTCCGGGCGAGGAAGGCGATGGCCGAGGAGCACTCGGCGACCGATTCGAGCACGCACTGGACCCCCGGTGAGGACAGGTCCCCGACCGAGCGGCCCACGGTGTCCTCCTGGCCCACCAGGTCCCCGAGCCGGCTGCCCACCGGGTCCGAGACGACCTCGGCGGCCTCCACCCACCGGCCCCAGACGCCCTTGGACTGCAGCGGGACGGGGACCTGTCCGTCGGGGACCACCGCGGTGAAGTAGTGGATGTCGTAGCGGCGGTGGGCGAAGTCCGAGGTGACCCAGTGCGCCAGGGGCCGCAGCAGGTCCGTGCGCAGCACGAGCCGGCGGCGTCCGAGCACCTGGGCCAGGGACACGTCCCCGACCGCCAGCGCCTCGCGCGAGCTCATCCACTCCGCGCCCTCCGCGGACTCCACCGTGCTCATCGGGTCCGCGCCGGCCAGCAGCACGCCGGCCTCCTCGAACGCGTGGCGCGCCGCGGCGACCACGGCGCGCCGGGCGCGGCTGACGTCCCCGTCCATGCCCAGCCGGCGCGCCCACTCCGTGGGCGCGGGGCCGGTCCAGTCCAGGGGCTCGTCGTCGTGGGCCTCCACGGGCCCGCCGGGGAAGCCCACGGTGCCGAGCGGCGAGTTGCCCGGCCGGTAGGTGAGGTACGTCTCCACGCCGTGCTCCCCGTCGCGGACGAACACCACCGCCGAGGCCGGTGTCGGTGTGCTGCCGGGAATGCCGGAGCCGCGCTCCACCCAGGCCTCGGCGGCCCCGCGCTGGCGCTCCGGGACCTCGAAGTACCGCACCTGCGGCGCCCGCCCCCGCCGGGGGGCGCCGCCCGGGGGCTCAGCGGAACTCTGCAACGAGCTCCACCTCGACCGGCGAGTCGAGCGGCAGGACCGCGACGCCCACCGCGGAGCGGGCGTGCACCCCGGCGTCGCCGAAGATCCGGCCCAGGAGCTCGGAGGCGCCGTTGATCACCGCGGGCTGCCCGGTGAAGTCCGGGGCGGAGGCGACGAAGCCCACGACCTTGACGATGCGCACCACCCGGTCCAGGTCCCCCACCGCGTCCTTGACCGCGGCGACGGCGTTGAGCGCGGCCCGGGCCGCGAGCTCGTGCGCCTCCTCCGGCGAGACGGTGCCGGGATCCCCGGACGAGGAGACCTTGCCGGTCGCGGGCAGCTCGCCGCCCACGAAGGGCAGCTGGCCCGAGGTGTGCACCCAGGAGCCGGTGACCACGGCGGGCACGTACGCGGCCACGGGGGCCGCGACCGCCGGCAGCTCGAGGCCGAGCTCGGCCAGACGGGCGTCGACGAGGGATGGGTTGCTCATGGATTCCTCCGCGGATCTCTGGTGCCGTGGCGTCCGGCCGTCAGCCCTTGGGGCGCTTGAAGTAGGCGATGGGGTTGGTCTGCACCGGGGCGGTCATGTTGCCTGCCGGGACGTCGGCCGGCGTGGAGCCCGGCAGCACGGTGACGAGCTCCCACCCGTCGTCGCCCCAGTTGTCGAGGATCTGCTTGGTGGCGTGGATCATGAGCGGCACGGTGGCGTATTCCCAGGTAGTCATGGGCCCAGCGTAGCCAGGAACGGCGGGACGTGCTCCGCGGTGACGGCCCGTCCACCGGTTCCGGCCAGGTTCGCACTTGTAGACTGTCCCAATGGCTTCCCGCAAGAACTCTGCCGCGCAGTCACCGTCGGCCCTGGGCAACGTCGTGGCGTTCATCGCCACCAGCATCGTTGCCGGCATCGTGGCCGCCGGTCTCCTGGTCCCGCCCGCAGCCGCCGCGGGCCTCGCCGCCAACGCCTCGATCGGGTGGTTCAAGGACCTCCCGGCCCAGATGGAGGCCGGGCCGATGTCCCGCGCCTCCACGGTCGTGGCCCGCGACGGGACCGAGATCGCCTCGTTCTACGCGCAGAACCGCACCCCCGTCCCGCTGGAGCAGATCTCCCCGCACATGCGGGACGCGATCCTGGCCATCGAGGACCGGGACTTCTACGAGCACGGCGGCGTGGACCTCGGCGGCATCGCCCGGGCCCTGGGCAACAACATCATCCGCCCGGACGCGCGCCAGGGCGCCTCGACGATCACGCAGCAGTACGTGAACAACCTGATCATCGACTCCCAGGTCCGCGCCGGCGAGGAGGCCACGACCATCGGCGCCGACAAGGGCTACGCGGACAAGATCAAGGAGATCAAGCTCGCCCTGTCCATGGAGCAGGAGCTGTCCAAGGACCAGATCCTCGAGGGCTACCTCAACATGGTCCTCTTCGGCGGACAGAACTACGGCGTGGAGGCCGCCGCCCAGTACTACTGGGGCATCCCGGCCGCGGAGCTGAGCATCTCCCAGTCGGCGGTGCTGGCCGGCATGGTGCAGTCCCCCAACTACTACGATCCCGCCGCCAACCCCGAGGCGGCCACGGAGCGGCGCAACATCGTGCTCGACACGATGCTGGGCACCGGGGCGATCACCGAGGCGGAGCACGCGGCCGCCGCGGCCGAGCCCATCCAGCTGGACCTGAACCCCACGAACTCCGGGTGCACGGCCGCGGAGATCGCCCCCTACTTCTGCGACTACGTCCAGAACCTCATCCTGCAGGACCCGGCGTTCGGCGAGACCCCCGAGGAGCGGCTCAAGACCCTGCAGCTGGGCGGGCTCACAATCACCACCACCCTCGACGTCGAGGCCCAGCGCAGCGCCGAGGAGGCGGTCAACGAGACGCAGCCGCGCGACGACAACCCGGACAACGTCTCCACCGCGCTCGTGTCCCTCGAGCCCACCAACGGCGACATCGTGGCCATGGCGCAGAACACGTACTACTCCGGCGAGGAGGGCGACTCCAACACCACGTACAACTTCAACGTGGACCGCGCGATGGGCGGGGCCGGCGGCTTCCAGGTGGGCTCGACCTACAAGCCCCTGACCTACGCCACGTGGCTCGACGCCGGCAACGGGGCCGAGGACCTCCTGGACGCCACGCAGACCCGGTGGCCGGCGGACCACCGGTGGAAGGCCTCCTGCCTGGAGCGCGGCTACAAGATCGAGCCCGGCAACAACGGCGAGGGCTTCGAGATCCAGAACGCCGAACCCGGCTATACCCGGGAGATGGAGGCCGACTTCGGCCTGTACAACTCCATCAACACCGCCATCTACGCGATGGCCGAGGACCTGGACCTGTGCCACATCGGGGAGATCTCCGACGCCCTGGGCATCCACGACGGCAAGGCGGGCGAGCCCGTGGACACCACGGTCCTGTCCGCCCTGCTGGGCGGCTCCGTGGACATCTCCCCGATGACCATGGCCCGGGCCTACTCCGCCTTCGCCAACCGCGGCGAGATGTGCGAGCCGCGCGCCCTGGAGAAGGTCGTGGACTACACCGGCCGGGAGTACGACATCCCCGAGACCTCCTGCGAGCAGGTCATCGACGAGGACGTGGCCGACGGCGTCAACTACGCCCTGAACCAGACCCTGATCCGCGGCTCGGGCTGGCAGCGGGAGATCGACCTGCCGGGGGCCTCCGCCGCCAAGACGGGCACCACCGACAACTCGACACAGACCTGGATGGTCGGCTACACCAAGGGCCTGGCCACCGCCTCGTGGGTCGGCAACTACGAGTTCGGCTCCCGCTCCCTCAACGGGCTGTCCATCGGCGGCGAGCGCACCGAGGGCGACGACTGGGTGGACGGCTCCACCTACGCCGGCGGCCAGTGGCAGCGCTTCATGCGCGAGGTGGCCCGCGACTACGACACCGGCAAGTTCGAGGAGCCCTCCGAGCGGGTCCTCGAGGGCCGCAACGGCACCTCGCGGCCGGGCTGACCCCGGTCCGCCGGATGAGCACCGCGAACACCGCCCACGCCGCCCCGGCCCTGCGCGCGGCCGCCGCCGCCGCGGGGGCCGGCGCCGCCGCGGCGGCGGGCCTCGGGGCGTGGGGCGTCGTCGTCGAGCGCCGCCGCTTCCAGCTGCGCACCGAACGGCTGCGGCTGCTGCCCGCGGGCAGCCCGCCGCTGCGCCTCCTGCACCTGTCCGACCTGCACGTGTGGCCCGGACAGCGGTCGGTGCGGGACTTCGTGCACTCCCTGGCGGAGCTGGAGCCCGACCTGGTGGTGGACACCGGGGACAACCTCTCCCACCCCGAGGCGCTGCCCTGGCTGCTGGAGATCCTGGAGCCGCTCCTGCGCTTCCCCGGCGCCTACGTCCCCGGGTCCAACTGCTACTTCGCGCCGCGGCTGAAGAACCCGCTGCGCTACCTGTGGCGGGACACCTCCGGCGAGACCCGGGACGAGGCCCCCCGGCTGCCCACCCAGGCGATGCACGACGCCTTCGACGCCGCCGGGTGGACCCCGCTGATCAACCGCTCCGCCCGGATGGAGGTCGCCGGCCTGCGCCTGGACCTGTCCGGGGTGGACGACCCCCACCTGGGCTACGACCGGCACCCCGGCTTCGGGGCGCCCGGGACGGCGGACCTGCGCCTCGGGGTGGCCCACGCCCCCTATCTGCGGACCCTGGACCGCTTCGCCGCCGACGGCGCGGACCTGGTGCTCGCCGGCCACACGCACGGCGGACAGGTCTGCCTGCCGGGCAGGCGCGCCCTGGTGAGCAACTGCGATCTCGAACCGGAGCGGTGCAAGGGCCTGATCACCCAGGGCGGCGTGCCGGTCAACATCTCGGCGGGCCTGGGCACCTCCCGCTTCGCGCCCGTCCGGCTGTTCTGCCCGCCGGAGGCCGTGCTGCTGACGCTCACCGACTGACTCCCGCGGACTGACCCGGAGCGGCTGCCCTCCACCGGTTGGCGCCCGCCGGTCGACCCGCGCCCGCCGCCCTTCGCCTGCCGGGCGTTGCCGGCCGGGACTCCCCGTCCGGCCCGCCACGGCGGGCGCGCGCTCAGCGCGGCGCGAGGGCGTCCAGGACGGCGGGCAGCCGCGTGATCCCGTCCCGGCCGCGGAAGTGCCCGGCCCCGGGCACCACCTGCAGCTCGGCGTCCAGCCGCGCCGCGAGGGCGTCGGTCGCGGCCGGCGGCACCGTGGGGTCGTCGTCGGAGCGGAGCACCAGCCGGCGCCGCACGTTGGCGCGCACCGCGGCGACGTCAACGTCCTCGGCGAGGAACGCGTCGAGGGACGGCTCGCTCTCGAGCGGGCCGGTGAAGCCGGCCACGAGCACGAGTCCGCCCAGCGCCCAGGGCTGCGACAGGCCGGCGAGGTGGCGCAGGATCGTGATGCAGCCCAGGCTGTGGCCGACCAGGTGGGTGTGCTCGTCGGGCTCCCCCACCGCCCGCGCCACGGCGGCCTGCCACGCCGCGGGTTCCGGCGCGGAGGGCTCGGGCAGCTCCAGGACCTCGGCGCGCACGCCGTCGGCGACCAGCGCCGCCCGCAGCCACGGGAACCAGTGCTGGTCGGGGGCGGCGTCGTATCCGTGCACCACCACGACGGTGCGCACCGCCGGGCCCGGAGCGGTCATCCGGAGATCTCGGGCACGGCCACGATGATCCGGTGGTTGGAGCGCTCGCAGAGGTACATCTCCTCGGTGCCGTCGGGCACCGGTCCGCCCTCGGGCCACTGGTCCTCGGGGATCTGGCGCAGCGGTCCTCCGCAGGACGGGCAGATGGGGTCCATGGTCGTCTCCTCCAGGGTCGGGTCGCGGGCCCGGGTGCCCGTGGGGCGAGCTTCCCGCAAATCGGCGCCGGTCACAACCGCCCGCGCGCAACGGCCCGGCGCGGATGCCCGCCACCACCCCTGTGGTCCTACCATGGGCTGTGGCACGTGCCACACCGGCTGCCCCGACCCCCGGAGGACCCCCATGACCGTCGCCGACCACCGCCCCGTCGCCACCGGGGCACTTCTGGAGGACCTGCGGACCTGGTGCGGCCGGGACGCGGTCGTGGACTCGGAGCTCGAGCACCGCGCACTGGCCCACGACGCCTCGCACTACCTGCTGCAGCCGGCCGCGGTGGTCCGCCCCCGCTCGGCCGCGGACATGGGCAACCTCTTCCGGACGGTGTCCCGGCACGGGCTGGGTCTGACCTTCCGCTCCGGCGGCACGTCCCTGTCCGGGCAGGCGGTGACCGACCAGGTGCTCGTGGACGTGCGCCGGAACTTCCGGGACGTCGAGGTGCTCGACGGCGGCCGGCGCGTGCGGGTGCAGCCGGGGGCCACGGTGCGCCAGGTCAACGCCCGGCTGGCGCCCTACGGGCACAAGCTGGGCCCGGACCCGGCCAGCGAGGCGGCGTGCACGATCGGCGGCGTGGTGGCGAACAACTCCTCCGGCATGGCCTGCGGGACCCGGGCCAACACGTACCGCACGCTCGAGTCCATGGTGGTCGTGCTGCCCTCCGGGACCACCGTGGACACCGCCGTACCGGACGCGGACGCCCGCCTGCGGGCGCTGGAGCCCGCGCTGCACGCGGGGCTGCTGCGGCTGCGCGAGCGGGTCCGGGCCGACCCGGCGTCGGTGCGCACGATCGAGCAGCAGTTCTCGATGAAGAACACCATGGGCTACGGCCTCAACTCGTTCCTGGACCACGACGAGCCGGTCCGGATCCTGGAGCACCTGCTGATCGGCAGCGAGGGCACGCTGGGGTTCGTGGCGCGGGCGGTCTTCCGCACGGTGCCGATCCTGCCGTTCGCCTCGACCGGGCTGCTGGTGTTCCCGGACCTGGCCTCGGCCACCCGCACGGTCCCCGCCCTCGTGGGAACGCACTCGGCCACCGTGGAGCTGCTGGACGCCACGTCCCTGAAGGTCTCCCAGCGCACGGGCCTGGCCCCGGCGCAGATCATGGACGTGGATGTCGACGAGCACGCGGCGCTGCTCGTGGAGTACCAGGGCGCCACCCCGGAGGAGGAGCGGGAGCTCTCCGCGGCGGCCGCCGGGCTGTTCCGCTCCCTGGACCTGGCCGCGCCGGCCGCCCTGACCGACGACCCCACGGCCCGGGCCGCCCTGTGGACGGTGCGCAAGGGCCTCTACACCACGGTGGCGGGCAACCGGCCGAGCGGGTCCAACGCGCTGCTGGAGGACGTCGTGGTCCCCGTGCCCGAGCTGGGCGAGACGTGCGAGCAGCTCACCGCGCTCTTCGACGCCCACGGCTACCGGGACTCGGTGATCTTCGGCCACGCCAAGGACGGCAACGTCCACTTCATGCTCAACGAGCAGTTCGACCGCCCGGACCTGCTGGCCCGCTACGAGCGCTTCACCCAGGACATGGTCGCCCTCGTCCTGGACCACCGGGGGTCCCTCAAGGCCGAGCACGGGACCGGGCGCAACATGGCCCCGTTCGTGCGCCGCCAGTACGGCGACGAGCTCTACGACGTGATGGTCGAGCTCAAGCGGCTGGTGGACCCGGCCGGGCTGCTCAACCCCGGGGTGCTGCTCAACGAGGACCCCGCGGTGTACGTGCGCGACCTCAAGACCGCGCCCACGGTGGAGCAGGAGGTGGACCGGTGCGTGGAGTGCGGCTACTGCGAGCCGGTGTGCCCGTCCAAGGACATCACCCTCACCCCGCGCCAGCGGATCGTGGGCCGGCGGGAGATCGCCGCCGCCGAGGAGCGCGGGGACGCGGCGCTCGCCGCGCGGCTGCGCGCCGAGTACGACTACGAGGGCCTGCAGACGTGCGCGGTGGACGGGATGTGCGTGACCGCCTGCCCGGTGCTGATCAACACGGGTGACCTCGTGCGCCGGCTGCGGGCGGAGAACCACAGCCGGGTGGCGGACGCCGGATGGGGCGCCGCCGCGAGGGCCTGGGGCGCGACGACGACGGGGGCGGGGCTCGGCCTGACCGCCGCGAAGGTCCTGCCCGGCGCGCTGCCGGCCGCCGCGACCGCCGCGGCCCGGGCGGTGCTCGGCGCCGAGCACGTCCCGCAGTACAAGGACGAGCTGCCCGCGGGCGGCCCCGCCCGGCCGCGCCGGCAGGACGCGGGCGCGGAGGCGGTGTTCTTCCCCGCGTGCATCAACACCATGTTCGGGCCCCCGGACGGCGAGGGCCCGACGGCGTCCGAGGCCTTCCTGGCGCTGTGCGACCGCGCGGGAGTGCGCGTCACCGTCCCGGAAGGCATCGGCAGCCTGTGCTGCGGCACGCCGTGGAAGTCGAAGGGCCTGCCCAGCGGCTGGGCCACGATGTCGCAGCGCACCCTCGCCGCGCTGTGGGAGGCCTCCGGGCAGGGCGCGCTGCCGGTGGTCTGCGACGCCGCGTCCTGCACCGAGGGCCTGGAGACCATGGCGGAGCTCGCGGCGGCCTCGAGCGAGTACCACGCCCTGCGGTTCGTGGACGCGGTGGAGTTCGTCGCCGACCGGGTGCTGGGAAGGCTGCGGGTGACCCGGCCCGTGGGCTCCATGGCGCTGCACCCCACCTGCTCCAGCGTGCACCTGGGCGTCACCGGGGCCTTCGAGACGATCGCGCGGGCGATCAGCGAGGACGTGGTCGTGCCGAAGGCCTGGGGCTGCTGCGCCTACGCCGGGGACCGCGGCATGCTGCACCCGGAGTTCACCGCCTCGGCCACGGCGGCCGAGGCGCGGGAGGTCAACCAGCGCCGCTTCGACGCCTACGCCTCCCTGAACCGCACGTGCGAGCAGGGCATGACGGAGGCCACCGGGCACGCCTACCGGCACGTCCTGGAGCACCTGGAGGCGGCCACCCGCTTAGGTGCCCGCCCACGTTAAGTTGTGCACAACCGAGTTGCGTGCAACCATGAGGACATGGATGCAGACCTCCGGCTCGACGCGCAGCTGTGCTTCGCGCTCTACGCGGCCTCCCGGGCCACGACGGCGGCCTACCGCGAGCCGCTGGCGGAGCTCGGCCTGACCTATCCCCAGTACCTGGCGCTGCTGGCGCTGTGGGAGCAGGACGGGCAGACCGTCACCGCACTGGGCTCCCGCCTGCGCCTGGACAGCGGCACGCTCTCCCCGCTGCTGAAGCGGATGGAGACCGGCGGGCTGCTGGAGCGCCGCCGGGGCCGTGCGGACGAGCGCCGCGTCACCGTGCACCTCACCGCGGCCGGCGACCGGCTGCGCGAGCGCGCGCCGGCAGTGCAGCGCCGTGTCCTGGAGACCTCCGGGCTCACCCCGGAGGAGATGGCCACCCTGCACCGGCTGGCCCGGCGGATCGGCGCGGCCGACCCTGGAGCCGCCGCGTCAGGGGCCGCCGAGCCAGGAGCCGCAGGCCCCCGGGCCACCGCCCCGGACTCCCCTGTGCCCGGGATCGTCCCGGCCCCGTCCACTCCGCTCGCCACCCAGCACACCAGCGAGCGGACCGCCCGGCACCCTACCCAGCACCCCGATCAGCACCCCGATCAGCACCCCACCGAGGAGTAATCCCATGCAGACCGTCTACACCGCCGAAGCCCTCGCCACCGGCGCCGGCCGCAACGGCCGCACCCGCACCAGCGACGGCCGGATCGACCTGGGCCTGGCCGTCCCGCAGGAGATGGGCGGCTCCGGCGACGGCACGAACCCCGAGCAGCTCTTCGCCGCCGGCTACGCCGCGTGCTTCCACTCCGCGCTCCAGCTCGTCGCCCGGCAGCAGAAGGTCGACCTGGGCGACTCCAGCGTCGGGGCCCGGGTGGGCATCGGCGCCGACGGCCAGGGCGGCTTCGCCCTGCAGGTCGCCCTCGAGGTCGTCCTGCCGGACCTCGACGAGGAGACGGCCCGGGCGCTGGCCGAGGAGGCCCACCAGGTCTGCCCGTACTCCAACGCCACGCGCGGCAACATCGACGTCGTCGTCGACGTCGCCCAGGACTGACCCGCACCGGCCCTGACGCGGCCCCGCACCCCACCGACCGATCGACGATGGAGCACCGAATGACGCAGCCCACCCGCACCCGCCGGATCACCCTGGCCTCCCGCCCGCAGGGCGCCCCCGTGCCGGAGAACTTCCGGCTCGAGGAGACCGAGCTGCCCGCGCCCGGCCCCGGCCAGGTCCTGGTCGCCAACCGCTGGATGTCCGTGGACCCGTACATGCGCGGACGGATGAACGACGTGAAGTCCTACGTCCCGCCGTTCCAGGTGGACCAGCCCCTCGACGGCGGGGCCGTGGGCGAGGTCATCGCCTCGGACGCCCCGGAGCTGCCGGCGGGGGCCACCGTGCTGCACGGCGCCGGCTGGCGCGAGCACGCCCTGCTGGACGCCGGGGCCGTCACCGTGGTGGACCCGGAGCTGGCCCCGGAGTCCGCCTACCTGGGCGTGCTCGGGATGCCCGGTCTCACCGCGTACGCGGGCCTCATGGGCGCCGCGCGGTTCCAGCCCGGGGACACGGTGTTCGTCTCCGGCGCCGCCGGGGCCGTGGGCTCGCTGGTCGGGCAGATCGCCCGGCTCAGCGGCGCCGCCCGCGTGATCGGCAGCGCCGGCTCCCCGGAGAAGGTGCAGCGGCTGCTGGAGCTCGGCTTCGACGCCGCGTTCGACTACCACGACGGCCCCGTGCTCGACCGGCTGCGCGAGGCGGCGCCCGAGGGCATCGACGTCTACTTCGACAACGTGGGCGGCGAGCACCTCGAGGCGGCGATCTCCGTGCTGAACACCCGGGGCCGGGTGTGCCTGTGCGGGGCGATCTCGCAGTACAACGCCACCGAGCCGCCGGCGGCGCCGCGCAACCTGGCGCTGGCGATCGGCAAGATGCTGAGCCTGCAGGGCTTCCTGGTCGGCGGCTGGCAGGACATGGCCCCGGAGTTCCGCGAGCGGATGGCCGGCTGGCTGGCCTCCGGGGAGATCGCCTGGGACCAGACCGTGCGGGAGGGCCTCGAGAACGCCCCGCAGGCGTTCATCGACCTGCTCGCCGGGGCGAACACCGGCAAGATGGTGGTCAGGCTCTGAGACCCACGGCGTCGCCGCACAGCCGTGCGGCGAGCTCGCGCACCCCGGACACCCTGAGGTCCGGGGTGCGCGCGTATCCCGGCCACGGCGCGCCGTGCCGGTCCGTCCACGCGGTGCGCATCCCGGCCCGGGCCGCGCCGTGCAGGTCCCAGGGGCTCGCCGCGATCATCAGGGCCCGCTCCAGCGGCAGGCCCCAGACGCCGCTCGCCCAGGCGTAGGCCTCCGGAGCGGGCTTCCAGCACGGGGCGTCGTCGGCGGAGAGGACGTGCTCGAAGTGCTGGCGCACTCCTCCGCGCTCGAGCAGGCCCTCCGCGGTGGCCTCGGAGCCGTTGGTGAAGGCCACGATCCGGAAGCCCGCCTCGGCCAGGGTCGCGATGCCGGGGGCGACGTCCGGGTGCACGGGCAGGCGCTGCATCCCCTCCCGGACGTGGCGCACGGCCTCCTCCACCTCCCGGTCCGGGGCGTGGACGGCGAACAGGAAGCGGGCGACGGCCTCGCCCAGGACCGCGAAGGGCTGCGACTCGCCGTGCACGGCCAGCGCGAAGCCCTCCCGCAGCACTCCGCTCAGCCAGGTCTGCGCGAGCGGGCCGGGCAGTCCGAGCTCCTCGAAGACACCGTGCAGCGGGCCGGTGTCGGAGAGCGTCTCGTTGATGTCGAACACGAGGACCGGTCTCTGGTCGGCGGTCATGCCTGCCCCCCTCGCCCTGCGGCACTCCCCCGGTGGCGCTCCCCTGCGGAGCCCGTGCTGCCCGTGGTGGCCGTGGTGCCCACAGGATACGGGCGTCCCCGTGGTCCCGCCGTGGAGCGCGCGTCATGAACCGGTTGACAGAGTGGTGGTCATCACAACAAACTAGGGCAACATTTGTTGCCCTCCAGGCATCAACCCCGAGAGCCCCCGGGGACCCCGCCGCCAGGCCGGGGTCCCCGGTTCCACCACGACACGCCAGCAGGAGCTCCCGCCACGAGATCCGCCGGGATGTCCCAGCACGATGATGCGGAGCGCGGACCATGCCAGCTGCCCTGACCGAGGACGACGTCGTCCGAGCCGCCGGCGCGCTCGTCGCGGCGTTCGCCGCCACCGACACGGAGGCGTACTTCGCGGCCTTCGCCGAGGACGCCACGTTCGTCTTCCACACCGAGCCCCACCGGCTGGAGGACCGCGCCGCCTACGAGGCGCTGTGGCGCTCGTGGCTGGACGCCGGATGGCAGGTGCTCGAGTGCCGCAGCACCGCCGCCCGGGTCCAGGTGCTGGGCTCCGTGGGGGTCTTCACCCACGACGTCCGCACCACGGTCCGCACCCCGGACGGCCCGGAGACCACGCACGAGCGGGAGACCGTCGTCTTCGCCCGCCGGGACTCCGGGGCGCTCCTCGCCGTCCACGAGCACCTCTCCCCCGCCGCCCTGCCCACCACCAGCGCCCAGGAGGGCCGATGAGCTCCCACCCCGCACCCACCGACCGCGCCCCCGGCACCCGGTCCTCCGCCTCCCCCTGGGCCCGTCTGTCGAACCACCTCGACGAGAACACCGACGGCTACGGGCCCCTGCGCGGCACGCTGCCCACCGGGCGGATCACCATGATCTGGCTCGCGGCGAACCTCGTGGTCACCACCCTGCTCACCGGCACCCTCTTCGTGCCCGGTGTCCCCTGGGCCACGGCCCTGGGCCTGATCCTGCTGGGCACCCTGCTGGGCGGGGCCGTGCTGGTGCTGGTGGGCAACATGGGCACCCGCACCGGCCTGCCCACCATGGCGCTGACCAAGGGCGCGTTCGGGCTGCGCGGCTCGTTCCTGCCGGTCGCGGCCAACGTGGTGGTGCTGATGGGCTGGAGCTGGGTGCAGGCGATGCTCGCCGGTGTCACGGTCAACCACGTGGTGGCCCAGGCCACCGGCTTCTCCAGCCCCGTGCTGTTCTCCGTGCTGGCCCAGCTCGTGGTGGTGGGCCTGGCCATCTTCGGCCACTCCGGCATCGCCCGGGTCGAGCCGTGGCTGGCCCTGGTGATCCTGGCGATCATGGCGTGGATCTTCGTCGTCGCGTTCACGACCCACCCGGTCGGGGACTTCCTGGCACTGTCCGCGGACCCGGCCGCCGGCTGGACCGCCGTGTCGGTGCTGGACGTCGTGATCGCCACCGCGATCTCCTGGACCGTGCTCTCCGCCGAGTTCAACCGCCTGGCCCGGACCCAGACCGCCGGCGTGGTCGGCTCGGCGGTCGGCTACACGCTGTCCACCACCCTCGCCATGACCCTGGGCGCCACCGCGATCGCCTGGGTGGTCCTCGAGGGCGGCGAGGCCGTCCCGTTCGACCCCACCGTGATCGTCGAGGCGTTCGGCGCCCCGCTGGCCGTGGTCGTGTTCCTGTCCGTGATGGCCACCAACACGATGGTCGTCTACGGCATGGTCTCCTCGGTGGTGAACATGGTCCCGTCCTCGCGGATCCGATTCCTGCCCACCGCGCTGGTGCTCGGTGCGATCTCCGTGGTGGGCGCCACCTGGCTGGGCCTGCTGGACCAGTTCACCGCGTTCCTCACCGTCATCGGGGCGCTCTTCGTGCCCGTCTTCGCGGTGATGCTGGCGGACTACTACGTGGTCCACAAGGGCTCCTACGACGCCGACATCCTGCGCGGTCGCGGCGGGAAGTACTGGTACCGCGGCGGGGTGAACCCGGCCGCCGTGCTGACCTGGGCCCTGGGCGCGGTCTTCTCGCTGCTGCTCACCTACGTGCTGGCCAGCCCCGTGGGGGCGACCATCCCCACGTTCGTGATCTCCTTCGTGCTCTACCTCGCGTGGGCCGCGGCGGCCCGCCGGATCCGCACGGACCGGCCCGTCTCGCAGCACCTGGCCCACAGCGCCCCCGGGGGCGACACCGAGCCGGAGGCCACCGGTGCGCGTCGTTGACCTGAGCCACCCGGTGCGCACCGGGATGCAGGTCTTCCCGGGAGATCCGCACGTGCGCACGCGCACCGCGGCGACCGTGGCCCAGGACGGCTTCCGCGTCGCGGAGCTGCACCTCGGCACCCACTCCGGCACGCACGTGGACGCCCCTTCGCACACGGTGGAGGGCGGCGCCGACGTCGACGCCCTGGAGCTGTCCTCGCTCGTGGGCCCGGCCCGCGTCGTCGACGTCCCGGGCTGCGCCGCCGGCCGGGTGGTCCGCTGGGCGGACGTGGCCGGACAGCTCGAGCGGCTCGCGCCTGGGACGATCGTGCTCTTCCGCACCGGCTGGTCGGCGCACTTCGGCACCGAGCACTACCTCGAGCACCCGGTTCTGGATCCGGAGATCGCCCGCCGCCTGGTCGCGGCCGGGGTGCGCACCCTCGGAGTGGACACCCTCAACCCGGACCCCACGCCCACCGCGGACGCGACCGACCCGGTGGCGCTGCCCGTGCACGAGGTGGTGCTCGGGGCGGGCGGGGCGATCGTGGAGAACCTCACCGGGCTGGCGGCCGTGGACCGCCCCGGGGCCGTGTTCGCGGCCCTGCCGCTGCGCCTGGCCGGGCTGGACGGCTCCCCGGTGCGGGCGGTGGCGATGTGGCCGGACGCGGCCGAGGACGGGGATCCGGCGGGCCGCTGAAGCGACCCGTTGAACCGTGCCGTGGAACCGCTCCGTGGAACTGACCCACTGGGCCGGGCCGCTGCGCGGGAGCCCCGAGGGCGGCCGCGCTCAGCCGGCGGCGAGGCGGCCCAGCGGGCTGGTCTCGAAGTCCTCGAGCAGGGTCTGCGGATCCGCGTAGACGGCCACGGCCCCCGCCTCCCGCAGCTCGCTCTCGCTGATCCCGCCGCTGGTCACGCACACGGCGTCCAGTCCGAGCTGCCGCGCCGACTCCACGTCCCAGCGGGCGTCGCCCACCACGATCGCGTGCTCCGGGCGCAGGTCCCCGGCCTCCAGCGCCGCGGCGAAGATGTCCGGTGCGGGCTTGCTCCGCTCGGCGTCGCTGGCGGTGGTCACGGCGGTGAGGACGTCGTCGGAGCCCAGGGCCTCGCGCATGGCGGCGACCTCGGTGACGTTCGACGACGACGCCAGCACCACCACGAGCCCGGCGTCGGTGCAGCGGCGCAGCAGCTCCGTGGCCCCGCGGGTGGGCTTGAGGCCCGACCAGTGCACGGAGAAGAGGGCGCCGTGGGCCGCGCCGATGGCGTCGTCCTGGTCGGTGTCCCGGTCGGCGGGGAGCAGCTCGTCGATCAGCTGCTCCGAGCCCATCCCGATGAGCCGGTGGATGCGGTGCATGGGCACGTCGTGCCCGGCCTGGTTGAAGGCGTGCCACCAGGCGACGGTGTGCAGGTAGCTGGAGTCGATGAGGGTGCCGTCGACGTCGAACAGGACGCCGCGCCGCGCCGGCGCGGCGGAGTCGGCGGAGGAGTCGGCGGAGGGCTCGGGGGTCCGGGGAGGAGTCATGGCCTCACCCTTCCACCCGGTGGCCGGGCGATCAACGCCCGGCGGGACGGCGGCGGCGCACCAGGAGGACGGTGAGCGCCCCTCGACCGAGCAGCCCGGAGGCCGTGCCGGACGCTCCAGCGGACCGTGCAACCGCGCTGACGGCCCACCGGGCGGTCAACACCCCGGCCCTGTCCGGTCACAGCGCCGGAGGGTCCTCGGCGGCGCTGTGCGGGCCGTGGCCCTGGTCCACGGTGGCCGGACCGAGCGTGAGGTCGCGGGCTCCCTGCTGACCGGTCTCGCCCGTGCCCGTGCCGTCGACGTCCTGGGTCGAGGCGGCGAAGCGCGAGACCACGGCGGCGGCCGCGTCGGTCATCTCCTTCAGGCCGCGGACGTCCACATTGGCGAGGTCGTCACACGCGGCGTGGTAGCAGAAGTCGTAGGCGACCCCGGCCCGGCCGCCGAACAGCGCGGCCTGTTCGACCGTCTTGATCCCCTCGGCGCCCGTGAAGAGGCCGCCGGAGGGGATGCCCTCGGCGACGAACGGCCCGTAGTCGCTGCGGCCGCTGAACTCCGTCTCGCCGGAGGCCAGGCCCGCGGAGCCGAAGTGCTCGTGGAAGGCCGCCTCGATCGCGGCGGAGCCCTCCGGGGCCGTCACGGGACCTGCGGGACCCGGCACGGGCGGGAACGCGGAGTGGTCGCCGTCGTAGACGAAGCGTCCGTAGTTCGGGGAGCCGATCATGTCGAAGTTCAGGTACAGCGCGATGTCCTCGAGCGCCCCCGGATCGTTCGCCCTGAGGTCCGCGACGTAGTGCTGGGACCCGCGAAGACCGAACTCCTCCGCGCCCCACCAGGCGAAGCGCACGGTGTTGGCGGTCTCCGTGCCCGCGAGGGCCTCGGCGATCGCCAGGATCCCCGCGGAGCCCGAGCCGTTGTCGTTGATCCCCGCCCCCTCGGGGACGCTGTCCAGGTGGGCGCCGACCATCACGGTGTTCCCGGGATCGCCCGTGCCCGTCTCGGCGAGGACGTTGAAGCTCTGCCTCGTCTCGGAGACGGTCTGCGCCGACACGATCACCTCGCCCCCGCCCAGCAGCGCGGTCCCGGCCGCGTAGCTGAGGCCGACGACGGGCACGGTGGCGGCCCCGGGCTCGCCGAGGGTGCCGGCGACCACGCCCTCCTCGCCGGGCAGGCCGGTGTTGAAGATCAGCACGGCCGAGGCGCCGGCGGCCTGCGCGTTGGCCGCCTTCACCCCGAAGGGGCACGTGCCGCGCTGGAGCAGCGCCACGTTCCCTGCCGTGAAACCGGCGAATTCCTCCGCCTCGCACCCGCTGCTGCCCGCCCCCGGGGCGCCGGTGGTGTCCACGGCCTGGACGGGAGCGGTCACCGTGCCGGAACCGGAGTAGACCATGACGGCTGTCTCCGTCGCGGGCAGCAGCACCGGCGCGCCGTCGGGGCCCCGACGTGCGACCGTCGTGGGGACGACCTCCTGGAAGAACGGGAAGGTGAAGGCCTGGACCCGCGGGGAGTAGCCGGCGGCCCGCAGCCCGCCGACCACGTAGTCCACGCTCCCCCGGTAGCCGGGCGTGCCCGAGGCGCGGGTCCCGCCGTTGGCGTGCGCGACGGCCTGGAGGACCTCGAGGTGCTCCAGGACCTGGTCCGTGGAGACCTCGATGCCCGCCCGGTTCTCCGGCGGCGCGGCGACGGCGCTCGGCGCGGTGAGCGACACGGCGCCGGCCAGCGCGGCGGCCACGGCCCGGTGACGGTGTGTGCGGTGCGGCATGGGTCCTCCCGGGGCCAGTGGCCGATCGGGGGCTCGACCGTGTCCTGCGTCGGCTCCACCGAACGGAGGAGACCTGCGCACAGCATCTCAGCCCCAGGTCAGAGGCACAATGACCTGCCTGATTGTGGCGGGGGCAGCCCCGGCCTCACCGGGTCCGCTTCTCCTCCGCGGCGTTGCTCGGGCCGTGGCCCTGGTCCACGGTGACGGGCAGCGCGGGCGCGACGGCCGTCCGCAGCTGGCGGCCCACCTCCTCGACGTCCCCGGTGGAGGTCGCGAAGCGCAGGATCACGGCGGCGGCCGCGTCGGTCATCTCCTCGAGGCCCTGGACGTCGATGTTGCTCAGGTCGTCGCACTGTGCGTGGTAGCAGAAGTCGTAGCCGACGCCGGCGCGGCCGCCGAACAGCGCGGCCTGCTCCGCCGTCTTGATGCCCTCGGCGCCGGTGAACAGGCCGCCGGCGGGCACGCCCTCCGCGATGAAGGGCCCGTAGTCGCTGCGGCCGCTGAACTCGGTCTCGCCCGAGGCCAGGCCCACGGAGCCGAAGTGCGCGTGGAAGGCCGCCTCGATCGCGGCGGAGCCTTCGGGCGCCTCGGCGGAGACCTCCGGGCCGAACGCGGAGCCGTCGCCGTCGTAGACGAAGCGCCCGTAGTTCGGGGAGCCGATCATGTCGAAGTTCAGGTACAGCGCGACGGCCGCCAGCGCGGCGGGGTCGTTGGCCTTGAGATCGGCCACGTAGTGCCGGGAGCCGAGCAGGCCGAACTCCTCCGCGCCCCACCAGGCGAAGCGCAGCCGGTTCTCGGTCACCGTCCCGGCGAGCGCCTCGGCCACGGCCAGGATCGCCGCGGAGCCGGAGCCGTTGTCGTTGATCCCCGCGCCCTCGGGCACGCTGTCCAGGTGGGCGCCGACCATGACCGTGCGCCCGGGGTCGCCCGTGCCGGTCTCGACCAGGACGTTGGAGGTCTCCCGCTGCTCCGAGACGGCCTCGACGGTGACGGTGACCTCGTCCACCCCGAGCAGGGCCCGGCCGGCCGCGTGGCTGAGGCCGACCACGGGGACGGTCACCGCGCCCGGCGCGCCGAGGGTGCCGGCGACCACGCCCTCCTCCCCGGGCAGGCCCGTGTTGAAGATCAGCACGGCCGAGGCCCCGGCGGCCTGCGCCGCGGCGGCCTTGTCCGCGAAGGAGCAGCCGCCCCGCTGCAGCAGGGCCACGCTGCCCTCGTGGAAGCCGGCGAAGTCCTCGGCGGCGCACCCGCTGGTGCCGGCGCCCGGCTCGCCGGTGGTGTCCACCGCCTGCACCGGTGCCGTCACGGCGCCGGAGCCGGAGTAGGTCATGACGGCGACGTCCTCCGCGGCGAGCTGGGTGCCCCCCGCGCCGACCGTGGCGGGCCGGACCTCCCGGAAGAACGGGAACGAGAAGTCCTGCACCTGCGGGGCGTAGCCGGCGGCCCGCAGCCGGCCCAGCACGTAGTCCATGCTGCCCCGGTAGCCGGGGGTGCCCGAGGCGCGGTTGCCCTCGTTGGCGTGGGCGACGGCCTGGAACACCTCGAGGTGGCGCATGACCTGTCCCGGCGGGACGGAGAGCGGGCTCATCGGAATCGCCCCGGCGCGGGCGGCCGCACGGCGGCGGTCTCGGTCCGGTGCTGGGTGCGCTCGTGCATGGTGCCTCCCGGGGCAGAGGCCGATCGGGGGCTCGACCGTGGCGGCGGCTCCACCGTGCGGCTGGAGCGTGGTGCGGATGGAGCGATGTGCACAGAGTCCCAGGTCGAGGTGCCCGGGACAAGGTTCCCGGCCATGTTGAGAAACGGGACGGCGTGGAGAAGCGGGACGGTGCGCAGGAACGGGACGGCCCCGCCGGGACGCGCGGCGTGTCCCGGCGGGGCCGGTCGTCGGGTCCGGTGCCGGTCAGGCGGCCGCCTTGTCGTGGCCGTGGCCGTGGCCGTGCTCGGAGTGCGGGCCGTGGCCGCGGTCGTTGCCCTTCGGGTGGCCGACGGCGCCCTTGCCCTTCTGCTTGTAGGGCTCGCCCTCGCCGTTGACGTCGTGGGTGGACATCGCGTAGCGCAGGACCACGGCCGCCGCGGCGTCGGACATCTCCTCCATGCCCTGGAGGTTGACGTTGGTGATGTCGTCGCACACGGAGTGGTAGCAGGAGTCGTAGGCCACGCCGGCCTGCCCGCCGAACAGCTCGGCCTGCTCCTCGGTCTTCACGCCTTCCGCGCCCGTGAAGAGACCGCCGGACGGGACGCCGGCCTCGATGAAGGGGCCGTAGTCGCTGCGGCCGCTGAACTCGGTGTCGCCGGATGCCAGTCCCACCGAGGCGAAGTACTCGTGGAACGCCGCCTCGATCGCGCCGGAGCCCTCGGGGACGTTGGTGTCACCGGGGTCGAACGTGGAGGCGTTGCCGTCGTAGACGAAGCGCCCGTAGTTCGGGGAGCCGATCATGTCGAAGTTGAGGTACAGCGCGATGTCCTCGAACGCCTCGGGGTCGTTCTCCCGCAGATCGGTCACGTAGTGCTCGGCGCCCAGCAGGCCGAGCTCCTCGGCGCCCCACCAGGCGAAGCGCACGTTGTTCTCGGTCTTGGTCTTGGCGATCGCCTCGGCGATGGCGAGGATGCCCGCCGAGCCGGTGCCGTTGTCGCTGATGCCCGCGCCCTCGAGCACGCTGTCCAGGTGAGCGCCCACCATGACCGTGTTCTCGGGGTCGCCGGAGCCGGTCTCGGCGAGGACGTTGTAGGTGGTGCGGGTCGCCGAGACGGTGTCCGTGCTGACCGTGACCTCCTGGGCGTCCAGCAGGTCCACGCCGGCCTGGTAGCTGAGTCCGACGGTCGGCAGGGTGGTGGCCTCCGGGGAGCCCAGGGTGCCGGCCACGGTGTCCTCGGCGTTCGGCAGGCCTGTGTTGAAGATCAGCACGGCGGAGGCGCCCGCCGCCTCCGCGTTGGCGGCCTTGACCGCGAAGGCGCAGCTGCCGCGCTGCAGGAGGGCCACGCTGCCGGGCTGGAAGTCGGCGAAGTCCTCGGCCTCGCACCCGCTGGTGCTGCCCACGCGCTCCCCGGTGGTGTCCACGGCCTGCAGCGGGGCGGTGACGGTGCCCGTGCCGGAGTAGGTCATCACCGCGACGTCCTCCGCGGCGAGCTGCGTGCCGTCCGCGCTGACCGTGGCGGGGCTGACCTCCTGGAAGTACGGGAAGGTGAACTCCTGGACCTCCGGGGTGTAGCCGGCGGCCTGCAGCCGCTCGACCACGTAGTCGACGCTGGCCCGGTAGCCGGAGGTGCCCGAGGCGCGGTTGCCGTCGTTGGCCTCCGCGATGGACTGGAAGGCGGTCAGGTGCTCCGTGAGCTTCTGCTGGGAGACCGCCTGGGTGATCTTGTGGGTGGTGTTGTTGTTGCTGTTGTCGCGGGAGGGGGCCGCGACGGCGCTGGTGGCCGTGAGCGTCAGGGCGCCGGCCAGAGCGGCCGACGTGATCCAGGAGCTGGGCGTGCGAACGGGCATGGAACCTCCAGGTGAGCGGCGGCCGGGAGGTGACCCGGCCGTGACGCGGTTCACAGTTATCGGGGGATGACACGGATTTGCACATGTTCACAGCTGGGTTACTCGTGCGTCAACGACTTTTGTCCATAAATGGGCCCGCAGGAATGACCTCGACACGGCCATGGCAGCTCGATTTCCCACCCGCGGGGCTGGATGGCTATGATGGAGCAGTTGTTTCCGGCCGAGGCCGGACGCTTCACGGGATGTGGCGCAGCTTGGTAGCGCGCGTCGTTCGGGACGACGAGGTCGCAGGTTCAAATCCTGTCATCCCGACCATGTGATGTCTCAGGACATCGGCAAGGCCCGAACCCACGGATGTGGGTTCGGGCCTTCTGTCATGCCGGCGGAGAGCCTCAGGATATCGCCCGATCTGAGAGTGGCTCGGATGGGTCGTCCGCGCCCCCGGTGCCCGCGCCGACCGAACCGGGCGGCGCTCTCAGCTCAGCCTGCCTCCGGAGCGCTCGAGGTAACAGGCCGCGCACAGCGACTCGTAGGACACGGCCGCCCCGTCGATGGCCACCTGGTCGCCCTCGAAGATGAACCCTCCACCCACGCGCCGGGCGTTGAACATCGCCTTGGACCCGCAGCGGCAGATCGTCCGCAACTCCTCGACCGTGTGCGCCACCGCCAGCAGGCGGGCCGCGCCTGGGAAGGCCTCGGTGCGGAAGTCCGTGCGCAGGCCGTAGGCGAGCACCGGGACGCCGTCCAGCACGGCGATGCGCAGCAGGTCGTCCACCTGCGCCGGCGTCAGGAACTGCGCCTCGTCCACCAGCAGGCAGTGCACGGCGCCCTGCTCCTCGACGGCGGCGTGGAACTGCTCGCGCACCGAATCCTCCGGGGCCAGGAGGAGGTCGACGGTGCGCGACTCCCCCAGCCGCGAGACCACGGTTCCGGCGCCCTTGGAGTCGACCGCTGGCTTGGCCACCAGGACCGTCTGGTCCCGCTCTTCGTAGTTGTGGGCGGCCTGGATCAGCACCGTGGACTTGCCGGAGTTCATCGCGCCGTGGCGGAAGTAGAGCTTGGCCATCAGGCGGTGCGGCCGTGCGGGAACGAGGACATGAGGGCGTTCACGGGGGATGTCTCCTGGGGCGTGCTGCAGGTTCGAGGCGGGGGGCGTTCGAGCGGTTCCAGGACACTGTACGTCTACGGAATACCGGCCCGGGCTCGGGAGCACTGTCCTCATCGCTCAGCAGGCCGGAATGCACTCCCCTGCCCATGCACGCCGGCGGCGCGAGCGGTATCAGCGGCGCCGGGGCGCCGCGCAAGGGGCATGCCTGCGGGCGGGGTACCCTGCTGTCCCCGGAAGAAGCGACGCCCCACACCGAAAATGTCGCATATGCATGAATTAGGCTCCGAACCGAAGAACGTGCCCACCGGCGGCGCGGGGACCGGCTGATCCTCGCTCCCCGCTGCCGGTCGGGCACCGTCTTCGTCACGGGCGCCTCGGGGTGCCCGGTCACGTCCGCTTGCTCCGGGGGGAGTCACCATGAATCTCGAGATCGACCGCGTCCTCGACGACGCCGGCTTCGGCGCGCTCGGCGCCGTCCTGCACCTGTTCACGGAGTGGTCCCTGTGGCTGGGCATCGGCCTGGCCGTCGCGGCCGTCATCACGTCCGCCATGACCAAGAAGGTGCCGTGGACGCGGGAGGCCGCCGTGTGGCTGTGCTCCATGGCGGCCACGGCGTGCTTCGCCGTGCACTGGTCGGTCGGTGCCGCCTGAGCCGAGGACACGACGGTAGGCCTCGCCGCACGCTGTGCGACGGGGCACAGACACCGCTGTGGGCCTAATTTACGGGCCCTGACACACGTCCATTGTCATTTGAGCGGGCAGGCCATATGGGTTCCGTAAGCCACAGGAACTCCACCAGCACTACGATTCCTGCGCCCCGCCATGGCTAACCTGGGTATCGCCACCAAGAGAGCCATCGGGATGATGGACACCAAGATGGGGGACGCCAGGATCATCGCAGGGGCTATCAACCATGGCCAGTTGAAGCGAGCCGCCACAAAGACCAGAGCGAGCGAAACAGCGCAACGAGATGCAAAAAGCACCATACCGTCTTTTGTCCCATCTCGATTTGATATAAGGAACTCGAACCAGGCCTGCCAAGCTTGGGGATGCAGCACATAACCCACGGCCACAATCGATAACGACACCACTGCACCGACAGTGAGATTCCGCCATTGCCTGCGCCCGGCGAACCACAACAGACCGACACCCATGGTCACTTTGGTGAGGATCGGAAACGCCCACATACCGGGCCAACGCGTCCCCAGCACCGCAGCTACTGCGAGGAGCAGGTATATGTTGCTCACTAGGATCTCCGGCAGGCAGTAGATGAACAGCGGGACTGCCCACTGCCAGCGCAAAGGCCATACCAGCCATGCTGCTATCACGAGAAGCAACACCGTCCATAACGCCAAGAACGTTGGCCATGGCAACCAGGACAACGGCTTGATTAGCCACAAGAACGCAGGTGAGTACAAGTATGCGTCCAACGTTCCCGCGGGCCTGGGATAGTAAAGCTCCTCTTGGGCGGCCAACCAATATGCGTGCGAATCCTGGCCATAAATTCTGGGCTCCTCGAGCACGGCGTGAACAATTTTGCCCACGACCAGCACCGCCAAGACCCAGGCCGCCACCGTAGCCACCCGCATGAACACGGGGAACCGGCCGGAGAACGCTGCCGCTGATGCCGTTGGCCACACTCGTCCTTGCGTATTTACGGAAGACATAAAGCACCCACCCCACTGCGACTTAGTACTGGAACCATGCACGCCCACACCCACTTTTCAATGCGCCAGGCGTCAGCGAGGGAACTTGAAGAAAAGCGTCTCGTTCCCGTCCTCGAGCTCCCGGTCGGCTAGGGTCCAGCCGGAGCGGGTGAGCTGCTCGGCGAGGCCTTCGGTGAGCGCTGTGTCCGCGCCGGCCCGTCGCAGCTCCTCCTCAAGGGCGCGGGCGAGCATCTCCCCGGACAGGGGGCCGTCCGGTCCGGTGAGCTCCGGGGCGGCGAGATCCTCCAGCAGGCACAGGCCCTCGCAGGTGACCTCGACCAGGAGACCGGCCTCGAGCCGGGTGGAGGTGGTCGTGGTGGTCGACGTCGTGGTCCGTTCCGTCCTCTGTTCCGAGAACTCCCCCGCGGCCGGCGCCGCAGGAATTTGCATCAGGATCTGAGCAGGAACCTGGGAAGGGGCCTGCACCGGCGCCATGACGGGGGCGGGGGCCGCGACGGCGGTGGCCCCCTGTGCCGAGCCGCCGCTGCCGCCCGCCATCCGGGTCCCCGTCGAACTTCCGGCCACGGCGGCCAGGCCACCGGTCTCCTCGGCCGGAGCGGAAGACGGGGCTTCCGAGGCCGGGGCGGGCCGCGAGGTCGGCTGCGGCTCCGGGGTCGCCGAGGGGGTCGCCGTGGTCAGCGGCGGGAGCGGCTCGTAGGTGTGCGCGGACCGGGCCTCGGCCGCGGCGCCGCCGCAGCCGGTGAGCGCCGCGAGCGCGAGCGCGGCCAGGGCGAGGATGCGGGTCTGCTGGGTCATCGGGGTCTCCAGGAGCGAGAAGGGCGGAACGGCGGTCAGGAGGTCTGGTCCGATGCGGCGGACCGGCGGCGGCGTAGCGCCCACGAGCCGAGGCCGGCACCGACGGCGACCGCACCGAGGAGCACCGTGGTGAGGTTCTGCGGAGCGCCGGTGGTCTGCGCCGCTCCGATGCCGGTGTTCGCCGTGACGGCGTCGGCGTACAGGGAGCCGTAGCCGTAGTCCGAACCGAAGCCGGCACCGTAGTCGGAGCCGAAACCGGCGGATCCGGAGACGGTCGTGGTGGTCTCCGTGACGGTCTCGGTGTGCGTGCTCGTGGACTCCTCGAACAGCACGAAGGCGTCCAAGGTCGCGTTCACGCGCTGCACGGTCTCCGGGACGACGACCACGACCGGCACGTCTCGCTCCGGGGCCGCCCCGTCCTCGGCGGAGGGGTCCTGCCACACTGCGCCGTCCTCGGACGGCACCGGCCCGGGCTCGTCGGGGCTGTCGACGGCGTCCGGGCTCTCGGTGGTCCCGCCGTTGTCGGCAGCCGGGTCGGCGCCAGGAGTCTGCTCCGCTCCGCCGTCGTCGGGCACCTGCCCGTCCTCGACAGGATCGCTGAGGCCCGGTGCGGAGGCCTCCTCGATCGCGAAGGCAGCGCTGGCGGACCATCTGAGCTCGTGGTCCTGGCCGGCGATGAGCAGATCACGGTAGCGGTCGTCGGCGAGGACGGTGAGCTGGGTGGCGGGCGTCGTGGCGGCCACGGTCGCGGTGAGCTCGCCCTCGGTGGTGCCGGCCGGCACGGCCAGGTCCATCACCTGCTCCTGCTCCCCGCCGGTGACGGTCCGCTCGCGGGTTCCATCGGCGAAGGTCACCGGCCCGGAGAGGGTCACGGTGGTCCCGTCATGGACCTCCGGCAGTCGGACGAGGAGTCGCTCGGGACTGCCGTCGGGGGCCTTGGCCAGGGAGATCGCGTAGCTCGTCTGCGCCATGAGCACCGGCACGCGGGTGCGGGCGTCCTCGATCATGGCGGCCGCGCGGTCGAGGTGGGACCGTTCGAGGCCGGACAAATCCGGGGCAGGGACCTCGGCCGTGGCCAGGGAACGGACGGCCCAGTGCACGGCCAGCGCCTCGTGCAAGTCCGCGGTGGTTCCGTAGACGGAGAGAATGTACCCGGCCAGGGCGGCGTCGTCCGGTTCCCAGTAGACGGGGTCGTCGCCGACCTTCTCGCCGACGACCTGCGTCCATGGGCCGGCGGGGTCGTCGAACGGCTGGGCCACGGCGTAGTGCTCGTCGTCGAGGACACCCTCCCCGACCGGCGCCAGGGGCTGGCCCTCGTGGATGCCGTAGGCGGTGTCCCCGTTGCTCAGCGTGACAGGAGTGAAGTAGTGCTCCGGCCCGGCGGCGGGCGTGCCGTCGGGGACCTGCACCGCGGTGCCGTTGATCCCCACGGGTGCGGCGGCAGCCGGTAGCGCGGTCAGTATCGGACCGGCGAGCGCGGTGGCGCCGGCGAGCACCGCGGCGGCGAGCAGCCGGGGGCGGCGGGCGGACAGGGTGGAGGGCATGGAGTTCTCCTGGGGGATCATGACGGATTCGGTGAGGGGTCCACCGTCGTTTACAAATGTAATTGCATGGAGTGTTGGCGTCCCACTGGAAGACGCCGTGCGACGGGCGGTGTACCCGCAAGAGCGGACAGTCTCACGTCGTGGACCGTCACGGGATCGGCGCTGTCTCAGGGTCGAGGGCGAGATCCACCACGAGGTTGTTGGTGTAGGACCACGTGGGCGAGCCGTCGGGCCGGACGTAGTCGCCCGAGCAGGTGATCAGGGACAGTCCGGGCTCGCCGGTGAGCTCGAAGACGTCCTGTGGCAGCCCGGTCCGCGGGCTCGGCTCCCGCACGGCGACCACCGTGTAGGAGTGCACGGCCCCCGCGCCGTCGGAGACCCACAGCTTCTGCCCCGGTTGCGCGGTGTACAGGGTGCCCAGGGCGGGGGCCTCGGCGGGATGGTCCACGTGGCCGGCCAGCACGGCGTTGCCCTGCGCGGCGCCGATCGGGGCCGACTCCTCGTACCAGCCGATCGCCGCCCGGTCCGCGTGGGTGGGGACGAACATGGCCCCGGAGCCGTCTTTGCCGACGGCTTCGAGGGCCGCGTCCACACCGATCGACGGGGAGCACGCCCGCGCCCGGGTCAGCAGGTCGCCGCAGGTCTCCGGCACGGTCACACCGGCGCCGGGTCCCGGGTCACCGGCCTCCCGGGCCTCGTCCGCCGAGAGTGAGGCGGCGGCCAGCGGGCCGGGCGCGCTGACCGAGGAGGGGTCCGCGTGCTGGACGTCCCCGCCGACAACGACGGCCCCACCAAGCTGCTGCTGCACGAGCAGGCCGGCCGCGGCGAGAGAGACGAGGGCGAGAAGCGCCGGGAGCGCAGACCGAGAGAATCGGATTGGCGGTAGCTTCACACCGGCGAGGAGATTATCGAGCATCTCAAGACTGCATCTTCAAAAAGTTGAGAAAAGCGGGTCCGAGCACGGTCAGAAAAAGCACCGGAAGTATAAACAACATGAGTGGGATGACGATTTTTGTCGGGATTTTCTGCGCCGCCTCCTCAGCTCGCTGCCGACGTTTGACCCTCATCTCGTCGGCCTGTGTTCGAAGTACCGAAGCAATGGAAATTCCATAGGCGTCAGCTTGGATGACCGCGCGGGTGAACTGCCGCAGATCCGGCACGTCGGTACGTTGTTCCAAGGCCAAGTACGCCTCACGGCGAGGTATGCCAACGCGCATTTCTTGCAGGGTGCGCACCAGTTCCTCCGCCAGGGGGCCCTTGCCACCGTGGCCTGCCCTGGACATGGCGGATTCAAATCCAAGTCCAGCTTCCACGGCGATCATCATCTGATCCAGAGTGTCGGCGAGCTCGAGCCCGATTTCCCTCTGTCGTTCCACGCCGCGAGAATAGAGCAGTAGTTCTGGCAAGAAATAACCCACGGGCGTCATGACTGCGGTGACAACCAGAATCATGCCGTTGCCATTGGTCAGACTCAGCAACAGGAAGCTCACTAGAAGAGCGGCAACTGAGGCGTAGATTTTGCACGCCATAAGCCGAGTGACTGGCCAGTCCGCGGGGCGACCAGCCTTCGAATACAGGGACTCGAGGCGCTCCCGGCCGGGGTCGGTCGTGAAGCGCTGGGCCCAGCCAAAATTCGGGGCGTCACGCACGTCGACAGAAGTATTGTCGGCGAGTCCGACACGAAGATTCTCGCGCACCACCCTGTCTCCACCCCAGCGCACGCCCACGGTGAGCCAGATGGCCATGGCAGCGGCACCGGCAAGGAGCAGCGGACCTAGGAGGAGAGAGGTCATGGAGACGCCCTTCGAAACAATAGAAGAAATTAGAACTTGATCTTTACGGTGCGCGACATCCAGAAGCCGCCGACCGCGAACATGAGCAATGCGAGACCAATCATCGCGTAGCCGAGGAACCCGCTGGTGATGAACTGGGATATGTAATCTGGGGAAATAAGAGACAGAACGCCAGCGATGAGGACGGGCAATGCCATGAGAATGTAGGCGGACATCTTTCCCTCCGCCGAGAGCGTCCTGACCTGACGCTTGATCTGATTTCGTTCCCTGATGGTTCCGGCGACTCGGTCAAGTACCTCTGCGAGATCCCCGCCGACTTCCCTGTGGATGCCGATGGCCTGGGCGACCCAGGAAAAGTCCTGGGAGTCCATACGCTTGGCCGCCTGGTCAAGGGAGTCGTCGAGATTCATGCCGAGCCGGGTCTCGTTGACTATTCGAGTCAGCTCTTCCGATGTCGGCGCCTGGGATTCTCTCGCCACCGCGTCCACGGCCCGCAGCAGCGAATGACCGGCCCGCAGCGATCCGGAGAACAGCTGGAGGGTGTTGTCGAGCTGATCGGCGAAAATCCGCTTGCGTCGGTTCGTGAGGAACCCGATAGCCACCTTCGCCACCAGGGGTGCCGCCAGAATGAAGAGCAGGCCGAGTAGCAGTCCTCCGGCGAGGGTTCCGACGGCGACGGCGACCACCATTCCGACGACCACCAGGACGAGGAAGTCCGCCGGGGAGGACTTGATTCCGGCGTTCTCCAGCGCCGCGGCAACCTTGCGGGTCCAGCCCTTGCGCTCCAGGAACTCCGCGACCGCTTCGGTGGTGACGCCCGAGAGCCGGGACAGCTGCGAGGCTTCCAGCTCCCGGGGCCCGCGTGGGAGCCGACGCCGGTCCATCGGCAGCCGCGGGGTGCGGGAACGGAACACCACGAACAATCCGAGCAGCCCGGCGAGCATGAGCATCCCGGCGCCGACCAGCAGCGGAGCCATTAGCGCCGTCCCGGGTCGAATACAGAGGGGTGCAGCTTGATGCCGTAGTCCTCGAACTTGTCCACGAAGCGCGGGCGCACTCCGGTCGAGCGGGTTGTGCCGCGGAATCGGCCGGTGCGCGGGTCCACACCCGCGTCCCAGTCGAAGAGGAAGGCGTCCTGGAGGGTGACGGTCTCGCCCTCCATGCCCTGGATCTCAGTGATGTGGGTGACCCGGCGGGTTCCGTCGCGCAGGCGCGAGAGCTGGACGACCACGTGGATGGCCGAGGCGATCTGCTCCCGGATCGCTCGCTGGGGCAGGTCCATGCCGGCCATCATCACGAGGGTCTCCAGACGCGAGATGGTGTCCCGCGGGGAGTTGGCGTGGATGGTCGAGAGCGACCCGTCGTGGCCGGTGTTCATGGCCTGGAGCATGTCCAGAGCCTCGCCGCCGCGACACTCCCCCACCACGATCCGATCGGGACGCATGCGCAGGGAGTTCTTGAGCAGGTCGCGGATCGTGATCTCGCCGCGGCCCTCGATGTTGGCCGGCCGGGACTCGAGCTGGACCACGTGTTCCTGCTGCAGCTGCAGTTCCACGGCGTCCTCGATGGTCACGATCCGCTCCCCGTGCGGAATGAACGAGGACACGACGTTGAGCATCGTCGTCTTGCCGGTGCCGGTGCCGCCGGCCACGAGGATGTTGAGGTGCGCCTCGACACAGGCCCGGAGCAGGTCGGCCATCTGCGGGGAGACCGACCCGAAGCGGATGAGGTCCTCGATGGTCAGCGGGTCCTTGGCGAACTTGCGGATCGTCAGGGACGAGCCCTTCACCGCCAGGGGAGGAATGACGGCGTTGACGCGCGAGCCGTCGGGCAGGCGCGCGTCGACCAGCGGCGAGGACTCGTCGATGCGCCGGCCCACCTGGGTGACGATCTTCTCGATGACGTGGCGCAGGTCCTGCTCGGAGGCAAAGGTCGACTCGGACAGGGTCACTTTGCCCTTCTGCTCGACGAAGATCTGGTCCGGTCCGTTCACCATGATCTCGGTGACCGAGTCGTCGTCGAGCAGCTCCTGCAGCGGGCCGTAGCCGAGCACGTCGTCGCTCACGGAGCGGATCAGGCGGATCCGCTCCTCGGAGGACATCGGCACCTGCTCCTCGGCGACGATCCGCGTGAGCTCCTTGGTGGCGAAGTCCCTGAGCTGGACATCGCTGAGGCTCGAGTCGGACTGCCGGGAGCCGATGCGGTCCAGCAGTTCCTGCTTGACCCGGTGCTTCAGCCCGGCCAGCGCGTCGAACTTCCCTGACTGCATCCGCGGGGCCGGCTCGGCCGGCACCTCTCCTGCCTCCGGGGTCGAGGAGGGGAGCACGAGTGAGCTCAGGGCCGGCGCGCTGCCCACAGCCGGAGGGAAGTCCTCGGCCGTCGACGTGACAGCCTCCGCCTCAAGCCCATCAGCGGAACCGTCCTGATTGTCTGCGGCCCCGGCGGGAGGAGCCGGAGCCGCATGGGGCGGGGGGAGAGTCTCGCCGCGAGCGGCGGCCAGGCGTTCAGCGAGCTTCACGAGCGAACCAGAGCCTTCCGTGACAGGCCCCGCCGTGGAGCGGAGCGGTCGGGAGCGAAAGAGTCGACGAGGGCCTGCAGCTGCCGGGCGGCCTTGTCCTTGGGTGCGTGCAGCAGCAGGGGCTCGCCACGGTTGGTGGCATAGGCGGCCATGCGGGAGCGCGGGACCACGTGGTCGACCGAGGCGCGGATCGTGGCCTCGACGTCCTGCACGGACAGCCCGGTATTCCGGTCGGCGGCATTGACCACGACCTGCGCACGAGGCGGCACCAGGTCGATCTCCCCGAGCAGGTCCATCTGCTTGCGCAGCCCGCGCACCCCGGGAACGTCCATGCCCGTGAGGAAGACGACGTCAGTGGCCGCCTCCAGTGCCGCGAGGGCGTGCTCGCCCATGCCGGGGGCGGTGTCGATGATGACGTACTGGAACTGGCCGGAGAGCTGTTCGAGAAGGTGCGCCACCTGCTCGCCGCCCACGAGCTCCCCTTCAGCGGGGTTGGCCGGGGTGCACAGGGCGTAGATCGAGGCGGGGTGGACGGTGAGGAAAGTCTTGAGCACCAGGGCGTCGTCGACAGACGGGCCGCTCACGGCCTCGGTGAGCGAGTGCTCGGGTGCCAGTCGCAGGGCGGCGGCCACGTCCCCGAACTGGACGTCCAGGTCCACGATCACCGTGCTCATGGGCGCGATCCGCCCCAGCCCCACGGCCAGGTTGGTGGCCACCGTGGTCTTGCCGACCCCGCCCTTGGGCGAGGTCACGACGATGGTGCGCGAGTCATCGCGACGGGCCGACGGCACGGGGTGCAGGCTCCCGGTGGCCGGCCCCCCGGAGGGCAGCACGCGGCGGCGGGACGCTGCGGCGTCCAAGACGCGGGACAGGGTGCCGAGGATGCCGTCGGGGTCGGCGTCGAGGTCGAGCACGTCGCGGAAGCCGGCGCGCATCGCAGCCACGGCCAGGGACATGTCTCCCGGCACCACCAGGACGAGGGCGACCTCGGGGCGCTGGATGTCGAAGACACCGCCCAGGCGCATGGCCTCGTAGAGGTCCACGCCGGGGCCGATGACGACCACCGAGGGGAGTTCGCCGACGGAGCGACCGAGCAATTCGTCGGGCGTGGACGGCAGGGCGGTGCCGAGGACGGTCTGCACCTCGCCGGGCAGGCGGCCCTGGACGGCCTGGCGGAAAAGGGCGTCGTAGGCGGGATCGCCGGTGACGAGCAGCAGGCGGCTCATGAGAAGTCCTCCCGCGTGGCGCCGTTGGCGTTCTCCTCGGCGTCCTCGGGCTCGAGCGAGAGCCAGATCCGGCCGAACTCGGAGGCGTAGACGATCTTCTCGGCGGTGTCGGCGTTGACGGCGAAGGTGACGAGCATCGAGCCCTCCGGAACGGCCGGGGCTTCGGAACCGGTGGTCTCCACGCCGTCCTCGCCCGTGGCGGGTGCCGCAGTGGAGGGCGCGCCCTGCACCGAGGTGACCAGGATCTTGTCCAGGTCCTTGGCGGTCCGGGACTGACGGTTGTCATCCCCCTCGAAGGACACGAACAGCCCGACCCGGTCCCCGGCTCCGAGCTGGCCGCCGACCACTCGGGGCGCGTCCAGCTGGACGGTCACCTCCTGCAGTCCCTCCGGTACAGGCACGGTGCCAGGAGCCTCGAGGGCCTCCGGGTCGACCAACCGGGAGCCGAGCAGCTGCTCCCCCGGCTGCAGGTCGACACCGGCGACCTTGCCGCTCTGGCCGTCGAGGGAGGACAGGGCCCCGTCCGGCACGACGGCGGCCGGCACCGTGTGCACGGCAATGGACTCGCCGAACTCCTTGACGGGCGTGCCTTCGGGAATCGGTGCGGTGACGAGGTACACCTCGCGCGGCTCTTGGTCGTCTAAAGCGCGGGCGTCGGCGCTGCCGACGTAGGTGGTGACGAGGATCAGACCGGCGATGGCCAGGACGGCCATCACGAAGCCGGCGAGAATTCGGATTTTCACGGGAGTGTCATCCTCACTGGGTGAGCAGAGCAGAGTCAGTGTGAGAGAAGGGGGAGTCAGTCGGTGAGCTCGACGACGGCCAGGCCGTTGGACGGTGGCTGGATTGACAGTTCGTAGTCGTCGAGAGTCACGTACTCGACGAAGCGGCCGTAGATGCCCTTGTTGCAGGAGTTCGAGGACCCGGTGCAGGCCGGGTAGTTGTACTCCTCGTTCGAGGTGAACTTCCAGCCCAGGACTTCGAAAGCCACCCACGCCGTGATGGTGTACTCGGCATTGGCGCCTTCGCCATCGACGTTCTGGTACACGGGAAAAAGCAGGATGTTGTCGAGCGCACCGCTCTTAATCTGAGCCAGGATTTCGTCGCACACGCTCGGTAGGTTCGCGCCCGTGTCAGCAGCGACGACCACGGAGACCGAGACGTCAGCACCACACGCCGGATCGTTGTCGTTCTTGGCGAGCTTGTACCAGCCGAAGCCGCCTGCGGAGCCTGTTGTTCCGGAGGGGCAGGCCGCCGAGTTCTTGTTGTCCTGCATCCCGATGACCACGGGCCCGTCGTCGAACTTCGCGTCCACCTCACACTGAGCGAAGGCGATGGACAACTGAGCCGGTCCCTTCTTGACCGCCCCCCACCGCGCCCCCGAAGACGCGCCCACGGTGGCCGAGTCGTGACCAAGAACCCGTGCGAAGGCGAGAGACAGCGATCCGACCCCGCTTTCGTCGCCGGTCGCGAGACGCACGTCGACACTCTGAGCTGCCATGCTGACGGTGGCCTCTGCGACGGCGGCCGCATCATCCGTCGCATTGGCGTCGGCCAGAGTTTGGGCAGTGTCGGTCGGAATAGCGCAGTCCGCTCGCCCCACGGCACAGTCCTGCGCGATGGCCAGCGCGGCGGCGTCGGCGCCCGACTGCAGCTCGGCACGCTCCTGATAGAGCATGCCGACATCGATGGCAAGCGCTGCAAAACCGAGGAGCACGACAAGCGAAAAGGCCGTTATGACTGTCACGGCCCCGCGTTCGCCATCCGTTCGATGGACGGCCCGGGCATCGAGGAGAAGACCGATCAGCCGCCGCATCGCATGGCCGCCTTGCCAGTGAGATTCCAGTCGCCCACCACGCCGGTCAGCGTGTCCATCGGGTAAGTGATGGTGACATTCACGGAAGTTCCTGGAGCGCACGCTGCCGGGTCCGCTGCGAAAGACATGTTCGCAGCGGTGAGCGAGGGGGCAGCGTCCCGACCAAATGCAATGGCGTTCCCCCAGTCGCCTGTCACCGCCATGTGGCGTGCCGTCTCCCGGGCCGCGTGTGTCAAGCTGATCTGGGTGTTGTAGGCACGGCCGAATTCCATGATGCCGAAAAGAATGAGAAGCAGGACCGGGACGACAAAGGCGAACTCGACTGCCACGGCGCCGCGTTCTTCACGCCACTTGCTCATAACTATCCCTACTGGCTAGACAAGACTTTGCGCCGTGGCACCCCAGCGCGGGGCGCCACGGCGCGAAGATCTGGAACTGTTATTAGGCGGTGACCTTGCTCTTGATGTCGGTCAGCATCGTGTTCAGCTGGCCGTCGAGCAGGAGCAGTGCGCCGAGGATGGCGACCGCGATCACACCGACGATCAAGCCGTACTCCACAGCGGTGGCGCCCTTCTCATCCTTCTTGAGGCGGTCGGCGGCGTCGAAGAAAACGTTCTGGATGGTGATGAGCAGAGGCAGCATGGCAGGATCCTTAGAAATAAGGGGGTTGGGAAAATGGGTCCGTCAGCTCTGTCGGTATATGCCTCGCGGCTCTCCCCGTACCGGGCTACTGACCTGTAAGAAGACTAGGCTTTGCTCTAGCAAAACCACAAGCATTCGAACGCATGCAGTTTGGGGGACGTCAAACAGCGACGTAATGCCTAGTGAAAAAGTAGATGCTCGTGCATGGAGGTGCACGTCTGCCCACTTGTCCCCCGAACAGCGTCAGTACAGCCCGGGCAGCAGGTACTCCCGGGCCACCCGCTCCCCCACCACCACGGCCAACAGAGCGCCGGTCAGCATCGACGGGCCGAACGGGACGTCGCTGCGCAGGCCACCGCGGCGGGACGCCAGCACGGCGAGCCCCACCACCGCGCCGATCACGGAAGCCAGGACGGCGCCGACGAACAGCGCACCCCACCCCTGGTAGCCGAGGAACAGGCCGAGCACGGCGGCGAGCTTGACGTCACCCATGCCAAGTCCCGCCGGTGAGATCAGCGCCAGCACGAGGTACAGGACGAAGAGCGCGAAAGCGCCGAGCACGGCCCGCAGCAGGGCACCCCAGTCGCCCTGACCTGCGGCGGCGCAGGCGAGGAGCATAAACCCGACGCCCAGCGCGGGCAGGACCACGGCGTTGGGCAGGAGATGGTGGCGCAGATCGATCACGGTGAGCACCACGGCCACCGCGGCGAAGAACAGGTACGCCGGCAGCTCCCACGAGACGCCCAGAACTGCGGCCACCAGAGCGAACAGGACAGCCGTGCCCGCAGCGAGCACCAGTCGGGACGGAGCCGGCCGCGGCTCGTCCTCGACGGGGCTGTAGCGGACGACCACCCGGGGCAGGAGCGCTCCGAGCACCGCACCGACCAGGCCCGAGCCGAGCAGGAGCCACAGGGGTGCTGCGTTCACGGCGGTCTGCACGGATCGGCCCCTCGATGTCGTGGGCGCTTCGACGGTCGCCCGGTGGACTGCTGTCCCCACATGCGGGGTGCTGTACGGCTCAGACCCTAACCGAGGACCGGTCTTTTCCGGTGTCGACGCAGGTCGCCCGGCATTTCCTGGAAAGCGAATGTCGATATGCAGGAAATGACGCAGCACGCATTCTGCGACACCGCGAACTTTGAAAAGGTCAGCAACAAGGGCCGCCAATAACAATCAGTGTCCTGCTTATTTCCCGGTTCAGCACGAGAGCACGATGTCGAGCGCCGTCTGCAGCCCGTGCTCCCGCCGGATTCCCTGCCCCACCCGCTCGGCGGTGACCGCGCAGGCGAGCGCCTCGACGATCGCCCCTGTGAGCCGCTCCGTGGTCAGCCGCTTCCGGGGAACGGGCGCCGCGGCGAGGCCGCGCCGATGCAGCTGCCGGCCCCAGAACGGCTGGTCGGCCAGGAACGGAACGACCACGTGCGGCACGCCGGCCCGGGCCACGGTGTGCACGGTCCCGGCTCCGCCGTGGTGGACGGCCAGCGCCGCGCCGGACAGCACCGCGTCCAGCGGCACGGACCGGATGACGTGGACGTCGTCGCCGCGCAGCGCGTCGGACAGCGCCAGGCCGCCCCAGCCCGTGAGCAGCAGCGTCCGCAGACCGTGGGCCCGGGCGGCCTCCACCACCGCCCTCCCCCGGGCCAGCGGGTCGCCGGCGGCCATGGAGCCGAAGGTCGCCACCAGGTACGCCCCGCCCCGGAGGAATCGGAGCACCGCGGGATCGAGGTGCGGAGTGTCGGCGTCGTCGTGCCACGCGCCCGTGAGGTGGGTCGTGGCAGGCCAGTCGGCGGGGCGGCGCAGCAGCTGCGGGCTGATCGGCACCAGCGACGCCGCCGGAGCGGAGACAGCAACCCCTGCCGAGAAGCCGGGCAGCTGCGCGCACGCCCGCTCGATGTCGCGGCGGAACATCCGCCCGGCGGATCGGGTGGCCGCATAGGTGCACCGGTTGAACGGCCCGAGGTCGCGGTCGACCACCCCGGGCGCCGGGAACTCTCGGGTGGGGGTGAGGACGGGCACGGTCTCCACCACCACGTGCGGAACACCGAGCGCGTCGGCGACCGCCGGGGCGGTGAGGACCTTGGGGTGGTGCACCACCACGTCGGGCCGGTAGGCCAGGGTCTCGCGGACGGCGGCGGAGAGCATCCGGCGCATGCCGGGGCCCACCTCGGTGCGGTAGGAGCGCACAGCCGTCCACGGCGAGGCGCCCTGCGTGCCGATCAGCCGCTGGAAGTCGACCTCCAGGCCCACCGTGTCGAGCCCGGACAGATCGGCCCCCGGGTTCGCGGGTGCGGCCAGCCGGACCTCGTGCCCCTGCGCTGCCGCGCGGCGGGCCAGCGCGGCGAAGGGCTCCACGTCCCCGCGGGAGCCCGCGGTCAGCAGCATCAACCTCATGGTGCGTCCTCTCCTCGTGCGCACAGCCTAGATCCGTGTTCTCCCGGGCACGACGACGCCGGGGCGGTGCCGCGCGAGCGCCGGTCGAGCGGCCCGTTAGCGCGTCCGGGGCGGTTCCTAGCATGAGGAGTGTCGGAGGTCACACCGGCCGGTGCGGGTCTCCGGCACACACCATCCATCGGTTCTGCGAAGGACGATCGACATGAGCACGCACACGAATCCCTGGCCCGCCGGCACGCCTTGCTGGGTGGACCTCATGGCTTCCGACCTGGAGCGCACCCAGACCTTCTACCGCGACGTCCTCGGCTGGACGTACTCCGAGTCCCAGCCCGAGTACGGCGGCTACTGCAACGCCCTGCTCAACGGCAGCGGCGACACCAGCGGCGACGGCGATCCCGTGGCCGGGCTGTCCCCCACCATGGAGGGCATGGAGGACGCCCCGCACGTGTGGTCGGTGTACCTCGCCACCGACGACATCGCCGCCCACGCCGCGAAGGCCACGGACGCCGGGGCCACCCAGGTCTACGAGCCCATGGAGGTCGGCCCCTTCGGATTCATGGGGATGTGGGTCGATCCCACGGGCTCCACCTTCGGGATGTGGCAGGCCAAGGAGCACACCGGCTTCCGCCGGGTCGACGAGCCCGGCACCACGGCCTGGTGCGACCTCATGACCGGCGACCCCGCCGCCGCCCGGGACTTCTACGCGGGCGTGTTCGGCTACGAGTACCAGGACATCGGCGACGACTCCATGCCCTACGCCATGTTCAGCGTCCCGGGTGGAGAGCGGCCCGCCGGTGGGATCGGCGGCCCGGACCCCACCACGGACGGCGCCCAGCAGGGATGGGGCGTGGCGTTCCAGGTCGAGGACGTCGACGCCGCCGCGGAGCGCGTCCGCCGCGCCGGAGGCTCGATCACCGCGGAGCCGTCCGACTTCGAGTACGGGCGGATGGCCGCGGCGACCGGCCCGGACGGTGAGACCTTCGTGATCATGACGCCGTCCGAGTCGATGTAGCGGACGGGACCGCACCGCGCCCGGTTCCTGAGCCCGGAGCAGGAGCAGCGCCCGGCTCAGGAACCGGGTGCGGTGCAGCTCTCCTCGGGCCCCCAGCGCAGCCAGTCGGGCAGGTCGGCGGTGAAGGCATCGCGCACGGCGGCGGTGTTGGTGGTCGTCCAGTCCACGGGCCCGTCGATCTCCACCTCGTGCTTGTCCCACTCGAACCAGCTGATCAGCTTCAGCTGCGGGAAGTCCTGCGGGATCGCCGGGTCGAAGACCTGCCCCCACCAGGCCTGCTTGATCGCCAGCTCGTCGGCGCCGCCCGCGGCCGGGTTGTACAGGGCGGCGGTCTCCGGGATGGCCACGGGCTTGCCGCGCCGTTGCCCGTACTCGGCGTAGAAGTCGGGCACGGCGCGGTCGTCGCCGCCGGCGCCGTCGTAGGTGCCGGTGAGCTGGGCCGCGAACTTGCCGGGCTCGGGGACCTCGTTCTCGCCCCAGGGGTACTGGTCGCCCCAGTGGTACAGGGACATCCCCACCCAGTCCACGGCGTCGTCGCCCGGGTAGTACGGGGCATACGGGTCGTCGGCCATGGTGAGCTCGCCGTTCCCGTCGGTGTCCAGGGCGGCGAAGTCGGCGGTGCCGGGCTCGGCCTCGTACTGCCCCCTGGCGAACGGGTACCCGCCGCCGTAGTTGGGGGCCCACATCATCGCCGAGCCGGGGGCCTGCTCGTGCACCGCCTCGGCCACCCGGCGGTAGGCCTTCACGTAGGCGGTCGGCTGCTGGCCCCAGGCGTACCAGGAGCCGTTCATCTCGTGGGCGAAGCGCACGATGACCGGCACCCCGGAGTCGTTGATCTCCGCCAGATCGGCCGCCAGCGCCTGCACAGCCTCGTCGGCCACCTCCTCGAGCCCGCCCTGGGGCTCGAGGGTCAGCAGGAGCATCTGCCCGTCGGCGCGGACCTGGTCGGCCGCCATCCGCAGGTAGTCGTGCCCGCGCTCGTCGTAGGGGAAGCCGGTGAAGGACACGGAGACCGCGGGCCGGTGACCCAAGCGGTCGGCGTAGTCGGCCGGCGGCTTGTCCTCCCAGTCCAGGTTCACGCCGTAGAGGGCCCCGGACTCGGGGGCCAGCTCGGAGCGGTCCAGGACGGTGCACACCGGCGACGGCGGCGCCTGGGCCTCCTGCTCGGCACGGGCGGAGAGCTGCGAGGCGATGGTGCCGCCGCCGAGGGCCAGGGCACCGACGACGACCACGGCGACGAGCGAGGATTCCTTCACGCCGTCAGCTTAGGCACTTCTCCATCGAAAATCATGGAACTGCGCCGGGAACGATGCATCGGGACGGGAGGCCCGCCGGGCCCCGTCGCGGTCAGCCGAGCAGCACCACGTCCAGCCGCCGGGGCCCGTGCACGCCCTCGACCCGCTCGAGCTCGATGTCCGAGGTCGCCGACGGCCCGGAGATCATCGTGACCGGAGCGGTCGGCTCGACCCGGGCCAGCGCCTCCGGGACCAGCTCGACCACCGTGTCCAGGGCCACCACGCAGATGTGGTGGTCCGGGACCAGGCTGATCGCCCGCCGGCCCTCGTCGGCGCGGCCGGTCAGGAAGATCGTGCCGGTCTCGGCGCAGGAGACCGTGGAGGAGGTGATCACGGCGTCCACCGCGTTGAGCTCGCGCACCCCGAGGGCGGAGGCGGCCCGTGCGTCGTTGGGGTCCACGATCGCCCGCCGCATGCCGGTCTCCTCCGGCAGCCACGAGCGGTCCAGGCCCTCGGGCACCACGTAGCGGGAGGACGCGCCCAGCAGCGCGGCGATCCGGCCCGGCAGGGACCCGGGCGTCTCCCGGTGCACGGTGGCCTTGTAGTCGACGAGCCGGTCCTCGAGCATGTCCACGACCTCCGCGCGCGCGCGGCCGGAGGCCCGCCGGTAGGTGCGCTCGACTCCCAGGACCGCCGGGGCGTCGCCCAGCGCGCCGCGGATGCGGGCCAGGATCTCGGTCTTCGCGTCGGTGCTCATGCGGTCCCCTCCTCGTCGTCGGCGGCGCCCTGAACCCCGTCCTGCCGCAGCCGCTGCTCGGTCTCGTCCCCGTGCTTGGCCCACCAGTTGCGGAAGGACTCCTTCGGCGGGGCGGGGATGTCCCGCTGTTCGGTCCAGCCGCTCACCACGCCGGGCAGCCAGGAGATGGCCCGGTCCCGCCCGGCCACGGCCCGCCCCAGCGGCAGGCCCTTCTCGGCCAGCGCCATCCGCGTGCCGGAGGACATCACGAAGGACGCCCCCTTCATCATCAGGTCCATCTGGGACGGGACCTGCGGCCCGCGCCGGGACGGCGCCCCGGCATCGGCGGCGCCGTCGTCGGGCCGTTCGCCGTGACGGGTGCGCACGTCCTCGTCGCGCAGGTGCACGAGGATCTCGGGAATGTTGATCTTCACCGGGCAGACGTCGTAGCAGGCCCCGCACAGCGAGGACGCGTAGGGCAGGGAGGCATTCTCCGCGGAGGTGATGCCGGTGAGCTGCGGGGAGAGGATCGCACCGATCGGCCCCGGGTACGTGGAGCCGTAGGCGTGGCCGCCGGTCTGCTCGTAGACGGGACAGACGTTCAGGCACGCCGAGCAGCGGATGCAGTGCAGCGCCGAGCGTCCCTGGGGATCGGAGAGCACCGCGGAGCGGCCGTTGTCGAGCAGCACCACGTGCATGTCCTGCGGCCCGTCCCCGGGCGTGACGCCGGTCCACAGGGAGGTGTAGGGGTTCATCCGCTCGCCGGTGGAGGAGCGCGGGAGCAGCTGCAGGAAGACCTCGAGGTCCTGGAAGGTGGGCACGATCTTCTCGATGCCCATCACGGTGATCAGGGTCTCGGGCAGGGTCAGGCACATCCGGCCGTTGCCCTCGGACTCCACCACGGTCAGCGTCCCGGTCTCGGCGACGCCGAAGTTGGCCCCGGAGATCGCCACCGAGGTGGAGAGGAACTTCTCCCGCAGGTGGGACCGGGCCGCCTCGGCGAGGTCGCGCGGTTCGGCGGTGAGGCTCTCGTCGGTCTCGGGCATCTCGGCCAGGAAGATGTCGCGGATCTCGTGCCGGTTCTTGTGGATGGCGGGAACCAGGATGTGGGAGGGCTTGTCGTGGCCCAGCTGGACGATCAGCTCGGCGAGGTCGGTCTCGGTGGCCTCGATCCCGGCCGCGGAGAGGTGCTGGTCGAGGCCGATCTCCTGCGTGGCCATGGACTTGATCTTGATGACGTCGGTGGAGCCGGTGGCCTGCACGAGCTCGGTGACGATCCGGTTGGCCTCCTCCGCGTCGCGGGCCCAGTGCACGGTGCCGCCGCGAGCGGTGACGTTGCGCTCGAACTCCTCGAGCAGCTCCGGCAGGTGCGCCATGACGCGCTCCTTGATTGCGGAGCCGGCGCTGCGCAGCTCTTCCCAGTCGGGCAGCTCACCGGCCACCCGGGCACGCTTGCCGCGGATGGTGTGGGTGGCGTGCCGGATGTTGGCGCGCATCTGCGCGTTGCCCAGCTCGTGCTTCGCGGCGGCGGGGAACGCCGTCTCGGCGTGCAGGTTCCCCTGCCCGTGCACGGGACGGACGGCGGGCATTCCCAGGGCGGTGCGGCTCACCGGGCACCTCCTCGGGCGGTGGACGTGGCGGACGGGCGCGACGACGGCACCGCGCGGCGCCCCTTCGCGGACGGGATGGACAGCTCCACCGGCCCGGAGACCTCCAGCGGGTTGCCCCGGGTCGAGGCGAGGATCTCGGCGAAGTGCACCGTGGTCACGCCGGCGTCCCGGCGGGCCATGGCCCCGCCCAGGTGCAGCAGACAGGAGGCGTCGCCCCCGGTGCAGAGCTGCGCGCCGGTGGCGACGATGTTGTCGATCTTCTCCTCGGCCATCGCCGCGGAGACCTCGGGGACCTTGAAGGAGAAGGTGCCGCCGAACCCGCAGCACTCCTCGGCGTCGGGCAGGTCCACGAGCTCGAGGTCGGCGACCGAGGCGATCAGGTCCCGCTGCCGGTCGCCCAGGCGCAGCAGGCGCATCCCGTGGCAGGACGGGTGGTAGGTCACCGTGTGCGGGAACCAGGAGCCCAGCTGGGCGGCCGCGTCGGTCACGCCGAGCACGTCGGTGAGCAGCTGGGAGAGCTCGTAGGTGTTCGCGGCGACGACCTCGGCCTGCCGGGCCAGCTCCTCGTCGCCGCCGGCGCGGGCGACCATGGGCTGCTGGTGCCCCAGGGAGGCCACGCAGGAGCCCGAGGGGGCCACGGCCACGTCGTAGTCGGCGGCGGAGAAGGCGTGGACGTGGTTGCGGACCACCGGCAGGGCGTCGTCCATGTAGCCGCTGTTGACGTGCATCTGCGAGCAGCAGCCCTGCCCGGGCGGGAACACCACCTCGTGGCCGAGCCGCTCGAGCACCCGCACGGTGGCCAGCGCGACCCTCGGGTACATCGCGTCCACGATGCACGTGGCGAACAGGGCGATTCTCATGCGGCCTCCGGACGGTGCGGGGAACGGGGGCGACGACGCGCTGCCCCCTGTGGTCTGACCATGCTAGACCGGTGAGAGCGGTCACACAATCGAGCCCGTCCAACCCGGGAGCGGGGCCGTGTCCGGCTTGGGCGTGTGACCTGGGACATGTACTGTTCGTGCTCGTGCCCCTGTGGTCCGACCATAGGCGGTCCTGTCCACGGGTGCTCGTTGCCCGCCCGCCCCTCGTCCTCCGGAGATCGCGTGACCACCTTCACCTCCATGACCGATGCCGTCGGCGGGAGCGTCGCGCTCTCCGCCCTGGTCGGCACCGTCCCGCTGCTCACCTTCTTCGTCATGCTCCTGGGCGTGAAGGCGCGAGCCCACGTCTCGGGGGCCACGGCCCTGGTCGCGGCGATCGTCGTCGCCGTCCTGGCCTTCGGGATGCCCCTGGGACTGGCCCTGCTCTCGGCGACGCAGGGGGCGGTCTACGGCTTGTTCCCGATCGTGTGGATCGTGGTCATGGCCCTGTGGTTCTACCAGGTGACGGTGCTCAGCGGGCGCTTCGAGGACCTGCGGACGATCTTCGACACCATCGGCGGCGGCGACCTGCGCATCCAGGCGGTGCTCATCGCCTTCTGCTTCGGCGGCCTGCTGGAGGCCCTCGCCGGCTTCGGCGCCCCCGTGGCCATCACGGCCACGATGATCCTGGCGCTGGGGCTCAAACCGCTGAAGACGGCGACCGTGGTGCTGATCGCCAACACCGCCCCCGTGGCCTTCGGTGCGATCGCCATCCCGATCACCACCGCCGGCGTGCTCACCGGACTGGACCCCGCCCGGATCGGCGCGGTGGTCGGCCATCAGGCGCCGTTCTTCGCGGTGCTCGTCCCCTTCATCCTGCTGTTCATCATCGACGGAGTCCGCGGGCTCCGGGAGGCCTGGCTCGCCGCCCTCGTGATCGGCGTCTCCTTCGCCGTCGCCCAGTGGTGGACCGCCACGTACTTCTCCTACGAGCTCACCGACGTGGTCGCGTCCCTCGTGGGCCTGGCCGCGGCCGTGCTCCTCCTGCGCTTCTGGCGGCCGAAGGGCGCCGACGGCGTCCGGGCCCGCCTCGGCGTGGACAAGCCCCCGGCGCCAGAGGGCCTGACCCCGGCCCGCGTGTGGATGGCCGTGCTGCCCTACGTCCTGGTGGTGGCCGTGTTCGGGGTCGCCAAGCTGTGGACCGTCGGCGCGGACGTGCCGGCCGCACTGGCCGGCACCGACGTGTCGATCCCCTGGCCCGGCCTGGACGGGCGCCTGCTCGACGCCGAGGGCGAGCCGCTCAGCAGCACGGTCTACAAGCTGCAGTGGCTCTCCAGCCCCGGCACGCTGCTGCTGCTCACGGGTCTGCTCGTGGCCGTCATCTACTCGGTGTTCACCGCCGGGGGCCGCTTCCGGCTGTCGATCGGCGACGCGGTGGCCGAGATCGGACGCTCGTTCTGGAAGATGCGCTTCTCCGCCCTGACCATCATGAGCGTGCTCTCGCTGGCCTACGTGATGAACACCTCCGGGCAGACCATCTCCATCGGCACGTGGGTGGCCGGCATCGGCGCGGCCTTCGCCTTCTTCTCCCCCGTGCTCGGCTGGCTCGGCACCGCCGTCACCGGCTCGGACACCTCCGCCAACGCACTGTTCTCCAACCTGCAGAAGACCGCCGCCGAGGGCACGGGGCTGGACCCGCACCTGATGACCGCCGCGAACACCTCCGGCGGCGTGGTCGGCAAGATGATCTCCCCGCAGTCCCTCGCCATCGCCGCGACCGCCGTGGGCATGGAGGGCAAGGAGTCCGCGATCTTCCGCTCCGTCATCTGGTGGTCCCTGGGCCTGCTGCTCCTGCTGTGCACCCTGGTGTTCCTGCAGTCCAACGTGCTGGCCTGGATGGTCCCCACCTCCTGAGCGCCGCTACGAGGCCCCGCCGGATCCCGGATCCGGCGGGGCCTCGCCCGTTCCCTAGACTGGGGCGCATCCCGTCCAACGTCAGGAGCAGCCCGTGCCCACGGCCTCGCGCATGTACACCGTCGTCCTCGACTGGCTCGAGGAACGCCTGCGCTCCGGGGAGATCTCGGTGGGCGACAAGCTGCCCGGGGAGCGCCAGCTCGCCGAGGAGTTCGGCATCTCCCGCGCCTCGGTGCGGGAGGCGATCCGCATCCTCGACGCCATGGGCCTCGTGCGGTCCTCGACCGGCTCCGGCCCGGCCGCCGGCGCGGTCGTCATCTCGGAGCCCTCGGCCGCCCTGGGCTGGGCCCTGCGCCTGCACGTGGCCACCCGGTCCCTGCCGGTGCGGGACCTGGTGCAGACCCGGCTGCTGCTCGAGACGCAGTCGGCGCTGGAGGCGGCCGCCGCCCCGGAGACCCCGGAGCGGGCGGCGGCGCTCGAGCACGCGGCCGAGCTGGTGGCGGCCATGGACGACCCGCAGCTGCCCGACGAGCGGTTCCACGCCCACGACGCCGCGTACCACGTCCTGCTCTCCTCGCTGGCGGGCAACGTGGTGGTCGAGACCGTCATGTCCTCGCTGCGCCAGGCCACGATCGGCTACGTCCAGGAGACGGTGGCGGGACTCGAGGACTGGCCGCAGGTGCGGCGCACGCTCCAGCGGCAGCACCACGAGATCCTGCAGGCGTTCCAGGAGCGGCGGGGTCAGGACGCCGCCGCCGCGCTGCGGGAGCACATCACCTGGTTCTTCGGCCACAGCCGCGCCGGCGAGCGCGGACGGGACTGACCACCTTCCCGGACGGGGGGCACGAGAACGGCCCCACCGGAACCGGTGGGGCCGTTGCGCTCATCAGCGGTGTTGCACGGTAGGGGGCCATCGGCCGCTGGGGATGCAAGGTGATCCAAGCCTTGCGCGGCCGCATCCCGGTCCAGGGGGGACTATCCCGGGGCGGCCCCCTACCGTGAGCAGGTCGGTGGACCGTCCGGTCGGGTGCAGGGCCTCATGGGGGGACGGGCCGGGCACCGTGGGGACGTCTCTCGCTCGTCCACCGACTTCTTTTCTCTGCTCGCACTGACGATTCTGCCGTGTTTGCACATGCAGATGAATGCACTTTTGTCTACATTGCAGCTGGACTTCCGGCCTGACCCGAGCTCCGAGCAGCGGCTCAGAGGTCGCGCAGCTGGGGATCCACGAGACCGCTCTGGTACGCCTTGATGAGCGCCTGCACGCGGTCCCGCACGCCGAACTTCTCGCACACCCGGCCGAGGTAGGCCTTCACACTGCCCTCGGAGACGTGCATCTGCTCGGCGATCTCCCGGTTACTGAGCCCCTGGGCCAGCAGGGTCACGGTCTCCATCTCCCGGTCCGTGAGCAGCGAGCGCAGGGTGTCGTCCGCCGAGCGCGCCTGCTGCTGGTCCGGCACGGAAATGACGTTGTCCGCCAGGGCCCGGGCGATGGCCGGGGAGAGCGCGATCTCGTTGTCGAGGACCTGGTTCACCGCCGTGATGATCTCGTCCGGCCGGGCGTCCTTGACCAGGTAGCCGGCGGCGCCCGCACGCAGGGCCGGCACCACGAACTCCAGGGTGGAGAACGTGGTGAGGGCCAGGACCTTGGAGCGGGGGCTGCGGGAGGTGATCTCCCGAGTGGCCTCGATGCCGTCCATCACGGGCATCTTCATGTCCATGAGCACCACGTCCGGATCGGACACCAGACAGCGGTCGACGGCCTCACGCCCGTTGGACGCCGTCCCGATGACGTCGAACCCCGGCTCGGCGGAGAAGAAGGACTTCAGGGCCTCCAGCATCAGCGGCTGGTCGTCCACGACGAGAACTCTGGTATCAGTCACCCGCACAGTCTATTTTTCCCTGTCCCCCAAAGTGCAAAGCGTCATCTTCGACTTAAGTCACAAACACTCTGGACAAAGGTAGATGGACCGCTCCTGTTAACGTTGGCAAAGTTGTTGTTACCAGCGCAGCACACCCCCCTCGCAGCCGGGACATCTCTCCCCCCATCCCGGCCGCATCCCCCCGATCCGGTGCTGCTCTCGTGATCCAAGGAGCCCCCCATGAAGAAGAAGATCACCAGCGCCCTCGCCGCTACGCTCGTCGCCACGACCCTCGTCGTCGCCCCCGTGGCACCCGCCAACGCCGCACCCGGTTACGTCATGTGCGGCTGGTTCTCGTTTCTTTGCCGATGATTTTGCTTCCAATGCGGTACACCATTGGGTGTGACCGACATAGCAACACCTACGAAGCTGGGTGTGACTGACATAGCAGCACCTACGAAGCGACCACCACGCACAGCACTGAAGACAGGGTTCCTCCAGGCCGAACCCATCGGAATGTGGCTGTCCGTGGTGGTCGTTCTGTATGCCAGCGTGATCCTGCTGACGCAGCTCCAGTACTTGTTCAAGCACTTCACGGGCGACGTCAATGCTGACCTAATGCTGGCTCTCGACGCCGTTCTGTCTTCAGTCGTGATCGGATTGCTCGCTTGGCGGACGACCTTTGCGTCGGTGGCCTCGGCCACCTGCTTGGTCACGTCATTCCTCGCCAACTACCAGGCGTCCGTGATCATCGCAGTTTGTCTCGTAACGGCTGCGGTCGCAGCTACAGCCACACGGAAGTTCCTGGCCGTTCATTTGACCGTGTATTTCGCGTGGATCGTTGCCTCGGCCACCTTCCACGGGCCTTTCAACTCCCCCTTGTTCTGGTTTGCCCTCAACGGCCTGATCGTGTCGACGCTGGCCGGTTCCGCGGTCAGGTACTTCCAGGGTCAGCGGCGCAAGAACGAACAGAGGGTCCGCGATCTGGAGATCCTCAACGAGCGGCTCCGGGAGGACGAGCGGCAGGCCCTCGCCCGGGACCTGCACGACGTGGTGGCCCACGAGCTCACGCTCATCACGATGCAGACCATGAGCCGGCGGCGCTCCGAGGACGTCGGGGAGCTGCACCAGGTCGTAGAGACCGTGGAGGGCGCGGCGCGCTCGGCCCTGCACGAGCTGCGGGTGCTGCTGCGGCTGCTGCGGGACGAGAACGACGGCGAGCACCCGCGCGACGTGACGGGCGCGGGTCTGGCCATCGGCAGCCTCGAACAGGTGGTCACCTCCCTCGCGGCGAGCCTGCGGGACCTGCGCTTCGACCCCCGGGTGGAGCTCACCGGGGACCTCGAGGCCACGCCCACGACCGTGCGCGGCACGGCGGCCCGCATCCTGCAGGAAGCCGTCACCAACATCATCAAGTACGCCCCGCGGGAGTCCCGGTGCGTGATCTCCGTGGCGGCCGACGACCACGAGCTGAAGCTGCGGGTCACGAACCCGCTGCCCCGTTCGTCCCCGCACGCGCCGGGCCGGCCCTCCGAGCTGTCCTCGGGGCTGGGCCTGCGCGGGATCACCGAGCGCGTCTCGCTGCTGGGCGGCCACGCCGAGAGCGGCCCCGAGGGCGGGCAGTGGGTGCTCGACGTCTGCCTGCCGGTGGACGGCCGGGAGGCCCTGTGACGGACGGTGTCGCGGTGATCCACGGTGCCCCTGTGCCGGAGGCCCGGTGACCGGGTCCGCCCCCGCTCCGCACCGGCTGGCGCAGCGGGTGGCCGAGGTCGTCGCCGCCATTCCCCCGGGGCGGGTGCTGTCCTACAAGGACGTGGCGGAGCTGGCCGAGTGCCGCTCCCCGCGCGTGATCGGCACGCTCATGGCGCGTAACCCCACCGGAGCACAGCTGCCGTGGTGGCGGGTGGTGACCGTGCAGGGCACCCTGGCCGACCACCTCCAGGCCGAGGCCCGGGAACGGTACCGGGAGGAGGGCACACCCCTGCTCGAGGACGACCGGCACCTCGTGCGCGTGGACATGGTCCGCGCGCTGTGGATCCCGGAGGCCCCGGGCGCCTGAGCCCTGGGTGGCTGAGCCCTGGGCGGTTGAGCCGGCTCAGTACTCCGGCGGCCCGGCCACCTCGAAGAAGCCGCCCTCCGGGTCGAAGGACCGGCCGGTGAGCCGCTCGAACGCCTCGACGTAGCGCGCCCGGGTCTTCTCCACGACGTCGTCCGGCAGCTGCGGCACCGGGCCCGCCCCCGTCCACCCGGACTCGTCCGAGCGCAGCCAGTCCCGCACGTACTGCTTGTCGAAGGACGGCTGCGCCTGCCCCGGCGCGTAGGTCTCCGCGTCCCAGAAGCGGGAGGAGTCGGGGGTGAGCACCTCGTCGCCCAGGGTGATGGCGCCGCGGTAGGAGTCCAGGCCGAACTCGACCTTGGTGTCCGCCACGATGATCCCGCGCTCCCGGGCGATCTTCTCGGCGGCGCCGTAGATGGTCAGGGTGAGCTCGCGCAGCCGGTCGGCCACGGCACGGCCCACCACGTCGGCCATCTCCTGGAACGTGACGGGCAGGTCGTGCTCGCCCACCTCCGCCTTGCCGGTCGGGGTGAAGATCGGCTCGGCCAGCCGGGAGCCGTCCACGAGCCCCTCGGGCAGCCGGATCCCGCAGACCTCCCCGGTCTCCCGGTAGTCCTTGAGCCCCGAGCCGGTCAGGTAGCCGCGGGCGATGCACTCGACCGGGAACATCGAGAGGTTCTTGCAGACCACCGCGCGCCCCCGCACGGGCTCGGGAACATCGGTGGTGAGCACGTGGTTGGGCACCCCCTCGAGCTGCTCGAACCACCACAGGGACAGCTGCGTGAGGATCTTGCCCTTGTCCGGGATCAGCGTGGGGACGACCTCGTCGAACGCGCTGATCCGGTCGGTGGCCACCACCAGGACGGAGCCGGCCCGGTACTCGGCGTTGTCGTGGATGGCCACCCCCGTGGCCCGCAGCCGCGACTCCTCGGGGACGTACAGCTCCCGGACCTTGCCCGAGTAGATGTGAGTCCACCCGGGGATCTGCGGTGGGGTGGTGACGGTGCTCTGCTCGCTCATGCCTGCTCCTGCCGGGGACGGGGGTCGGGAACGCCGGGGACCGTGATCAGCCCCCGGGCGGCCTTCAGGGCGATGTCGGTGCGGTGCTGGGAGCCCTCCAGCTCGACCAGCCCCACCCCGCGGTAGGCGCGCTCGCGGGCGGCCTCCAGGTCCGCGCCGAGGGCGACGACGGCGAGCACGCGACCGCCGGCGGAGACGATCCGCCCGGCGTGCGGGCCCTCGGCGGCCACCGCGGTGCCGGCGTGGACCACGTGGACGCCCTCCAGCGCCTCGGCCCGCTCCAGGCCGCCGATCGGGTCGCCCGTGCGGGGGGTGTCCGGGTAGTCCTGCGCGGCGACGACGACCGCGACGGCCGGCTCCGGGCGCCAGCGCAGCCGCTCGGCCTCGTCGAGCCGGCCGGCCGCGGCGTCGAGCAGCAGCCGGCCGAGCGGGGTGGTGAGCCGGGCCAGCACGGCCTGGGTCTCCGGATCGCCGAAGCGGGCGTTGAACTCGATCACGCGCAGCCCGCGGCTGGTCATGGCCAGCCCGCAGTACAGCACGCCCACGAAGGGCGTGCCCCGGCGGCGCATCTCGTCGACCGTGGGGCGCGCCACCCGCTCCACGACCTCGTCCACGAAGCCCTCCGGCAGCCACGGCAGCGGCGTGTAGGCGCCCATCCCGCCGGTGTTGGGGCCCTCGTCGCCGTCGCGGATCCGCTTGAAGTCCTGGGCCGGGCTCAGCGGGATCACCCGGGAGCCGTCGGTGAGCACGAACAGGGACACCTCGGGCCCGTCGAGGAACTCCTCGACCACCACGGACCCGCCCGCCGCGAAGCAGGCCGCGGCGTGCTCGAGGGCCGCCGCGCGGTCCGAGGTGACGACCACGCCCTTGCCGGCGGCGAGCCCGTCGTCCTTGACGACGTAGGGGGCGCCGAAGGTGTCGAGGGCGTCGGCGGCCTCCTCCTCGGTGGTGGCCACCCGGGCCATCGCGGTGGGCACGCCGGCCGCGGCCATGACCTCCTTGGCGAAGGCCTTCGAGCCCTCGAGGCGCGCCGCGGCCTGCGAGGGGCCGAAGACGGGGAAGCCCGCCGCGCGCAGGGCGTCGGCCACACCGGCGACCAGGGGCGCCTCGGGGCCGACCACCACGAGGTCGGCGGCGAGCTCGCGGGCGAGGGCCGTGGCCGCCGCGGGGTCGTTCGCGTCCACGGCGTGGACCGGGACGAGCTGCGCGATGCCGGCGTTGCCCGGTGCGCAGTGCACCTGCGCGACCTCGGGATCTGCCAGCAGTGCGCGGATGATTGCGTGTTCGCGGCCTCCGGGGCCCAGTACCAGAACCTTCACGCCCTCAGGCTAGTGGTCGGCAGCGGCTTCTGACACATCGTCGCCGTCGACGCAAGCCAACCCTCCAGTATAGATAAGTGACCTGATGTTCGTGTCACGGTTTCCGCCGGCCGAGGACTTCCTCGGACATCTTCCCTGGTGAGCCGGATCACAGTTCTACCGTGGACGCATGAGCACGCAGAGACGACTCACAGCAGCATCCGCCGCCGCGGCCCTCGGTCTCTTCCTGGCCGGCTGCGACAACACCGAGCCGGAGGCTCCGGGCGAGTCCGTGCCCGAGAACTCGATGGCGGAGTCCGAGATGGGCGCCGACCCCACTGCCGCGGAGACCGGGGCGGGCACCGAGCCCACGGCCGGGCAGACCGGCATGGGCGACGACGCCACCACCGACACGGGCGCCGAGGGCACCTCGCCCGAGGGCGACGCGGGCGGCGACGCCGGCGGCGCGGGCACCGGGGCGGACACCGACGCCGAGGCCGGCACCGACAACTGAGCCCGGCGCGCCGTGGCCCTCCCGGGGCGGCCCGGGCGCGCCCGTCCCGGCTGACATACTGGGCGGATGCAGACCTTCACCTCGGACCGTGCCGTGGACCTCGCGGTGATCGAGCGCAGCGGCTTCGTCGAGTCCCGCCACCGCGGCTCCGCCGCGGTCCTGGACCCGGACGGGAACGTGGCCGTGGAGCTGGGCGACATCGGCACCCCGATCTTCCCCCGCTCCACGCTCAAGCCGTTCCAGACGATCGCCTCGATGAAGGCCGGGGTCCCGCTGCGCGGCGCCCAGGTGGCCATCGCCTCGGCCTCCCACATCGGCTCCTTCGAGCAGCTGGGCGCCGTCAGTTCCATCCTCGAGGCCTCCGGGCTGACCGAGGAGGCGCTGCAGTGCCCGCCGGACTGGCCCGAGGACGAGGAGGTCCGTGCCGAGCTCCTGCGGGCCGGGCGGGGGAAGAGCCGGATCTGCATGAACTGCTCCGGCAAGCACGCCGCGTTCCTGTGGGCGTGCACGGAGAACGACTGGCCCACGGACAGCTACCTGGACCCGGAGCACCCGCTGCAGCGGACCGTGCTCGAGACCGTCGAGGAGTTCTCCGGCGAGCCGGTCGCCCACGTCGGCGTGGACGGCTGCGGCGCGCCCCTGGCGGCGATCTCGCTCACCGGCCTCGCCCGCGCCTACTCGACCCTCGGCCGCGCCGCGGGCAACCTCGACGCCGACGCCCGGGCCGCCACGGTGGCCCAGTGCATGCTCGACTACCCCGAGTTCGTGCACGGGCCCGGCCGGTACAACACCGTGGTCATGGAGGAGCTCGACGTCGTGGCCAAACTGGGGGCCGAGGGCGTGCTGGCCATCGGCACCCGGGCCGGCTGGTCGGTGGCGCTCAAGGTGCTCGACGGCAGCTCCCGCGCCAACGCGCTCATCGGGCTGAGCCTGCTGGCCCACGCCGGGGCCGTGCCCGTCCCGGCCGCCGCCGCGGTGATCGGCCGGGTGGTGCGCCCGATCATGGGCGCCGCCCGCCCGGTGGGCCGGATCCGGGCGGCCGACCCGCTCCTGGAGCTCCTGGGCCCGGACCTGGCCCGGGCGCTCGGGCAGGAGTAGCGCCGTGGCCCGCCGGCGCATCGAGCCCGCGGACGGGGTCCTCGCCCTGGACGCCTGGCGCGCGGACCCGGCCGCCGCCGCCCGGCCCACCGTGGCCACGGCCGTGCGCTACAGCCTCGAGGAGCTGGCCGAGCGCCGCCCCGGCAACAGCGTGGAGGTGCGCGTGCCGCCCTTCGGCGTGACCCAGTGCGTGGCCGGGCCCCGGCACACCCGCGGCACCCCGCCCAACGTCGTCGAGACCGACGCCGGGACCTGGCTGGGCCTGGTCACGGGCTCCCTGACCTGGTCCGAGGCCGTGGCCGCGGGAACGGTTGTGGCCTCGGGCACACGGACCGATCTGGCGGACGCCCTCCCCCTCTTTCCCCGGTAGCCTTGAGGGCATGACCTCCGCACCATCTCCCTCGTCGCGCCCGCCCGCGCGGAAGTGGCCGCGCCGGCGCCGCCGGCAGACGGCCGTGCCGCTCGCCGCGACCGGCAGCCAGCAGATGACGCTGCGCCGCGCGCCCAACATCTGGGCGTTCGTGGTGCTCGGCGGTGTCGCCGGCATCGTCGTGGGCGTGCTCGTCGGTCTGGCCGGAGGGGCGAGCGCCCAGTTCACCCAGGGCGCCGTGGTCATGTTCATGGTCTCGGTCTTCGCCGTGGTCGGCCTGGCCGCCGGTGCGGTCGTGGCCCTCGTGCTGGACCGCCTCTCGGTGGCCCGCGCGCGGGCGGTGACGACCGAGGTCGTGGGCGAGGACGACCCCGCGGCCCCGCAGCAGGCGGCCCCGGAAGCTGCGGACCCGGAGGCCGAGGACCCGCGGCCCACCGACCCCCGAGCGTGAGAGAAGCTGATCGACGTGGTTCACCCTGACGGACAACTCAGCCACGACCTGCTCCCCGGAGAGAAGGGCCCCCAGGACGCGTGCGGCGTGTTCGGCGTGTGGGCCCCCGGCGAGGAGGTCGCGAAGCTGGCCTACTACGGCCTCTACGCCCTGCAGCACCGCGGCCAGGAGTCGGCCGGCATCGCCGCCAGCGACGGGCAGCGCATCGCCGTCTACAAGGACATGGGCCTCGTCTCCCAGGTCTTCGACGAGACCACCCTCAACACCCTCACCGGGCACCTGGCCGTGGGCCACTGCCGGTACTCCACCACGGGCGGCTCCCACTGGGCCAACGCGCAGCCCACCCTGGGTGCGACCCCGCACGGGACCGTGGCGCTGGCGCACAACGGCAACCTCACCAACTCGGCCGAGCTCTACGACAAGCTCATCGACAAGTCCGGCTTCCCCTCGCGCGGCGAGATGGCACAGGGCAACACCACGGACACCGCCCTGGTGACCGCGCTGCTGGCCGAGCACCCGCACGGCTCCCTCGAGGACGCCGCGATGCAGCTGCTCCCCCAGCTCGTGGGCTCCTTCTGCCTGGCGTTCATGGACGAGCACACCCTCTACGCGGCCCGCGACCCGCAGGGCATCCGCCCGCTGGTCCTCGGCCGGCTGGACCGGGGCTGGGTGGTCGCCTCGGAGACCGCCGCCCTGGACATCGTGGGCGCCTCGCTGGTCCGGGAGATCGAGCCCGGCGAGTTCGTGGCCATCGACGAGCACGGCCTGCGCTCGCAGCGCTTCGCCGAGACCCGCCGCGCGGCGTGCGTGTTCGAGTACGTGTACCTGGCCCGCCCGGACACCACCATCAACGGCCGCTCCGTGTACGAGTCCCGCGTGGAGATGGGCCGCCGGCTGGCCCGGGAGCACCGGGTCGAGGCCGATCTGGTCATGCCGACCCCCGAGTCCGGGACCCCCGCCGCCATCGGCTACGCCGAGGAGTCCGGGATCCCGTTCGGCAACGGCCTGGTCAAGAACGCCTACGTGGGCCGGACCTTCATCCAGCCCTCGGACACCATCCGGCAGCTGGGGATCCGGCTCAAGCTCAACCCGCTGAAGTCGGTGGTCGCGGGCAAGCGCCTGGTCGTCATCGACGACTCGATCGTGCGCGGCAACACCCAGCGCGCGCTCATCCGGATGCTGCGCGAGGCCGGGGCCGCGGAGATCCACGTGCGGATCTCCTCCCCGCCCATCAAGTGGCCGTGCTTCTACGGCATCGACTTCGCCTCGCGCGCGGAGCTGATCGCCAACGGACTGGGGGTCGAGGAGATCCGGGCGTCCCTGGGCGCGGACTCCCTCGGCTACATCTCCGAGGACGGCATGGTCTCGGCCACCCAGCAGGACCGTGCCGAGTTGTGCACGGCCTGCTTCTCCGGGACGTACCCGACCCGCCTGCCGGACGCGGACAAGCTGGGCAAGAACGTCTTCGAGGCCCGCACACCGGTGGACTCCTCGCCCCGGCGGGAGCCGGGCGGGCCGTCCGTGGCCCGGCGGCCCGAGCACGCCTCCGCCGTCTCCATCGACACCCGGCCCTCCTCCGACGACGGCCTGTCCCGGCGGACGGCCGGGCGCACGCGCATCTCCGACCAGGACCCGGGGGTGCAGGACGGCTCCACGGGCTGCGACCCGGGGCCGGACTCCGACCTCGAGGACCTGCTGCTGCCCGAGGACCGGGTGCCGGCCGGGCCCGGGAACCCCTCTGCCGCCCAGCCCGCCGCCCAGCCCGAGACCGCGAAGGACGCCTGACCATGGCCCAGCACCCCTCCTCCACGAACCGCACCGTCACCTACGCCAGCGCGGGCGTGGACGTCGAGGCCGGCGACCGCGCCGTCGAGCTCATGAAGAGCGCGGTCCGTGCCACGCACACCCCGAACGTGATCGGCGGGGTCGGGGGATTCGCGGGCCTGTTCGACGTCTCGGAGCTCACGGGCTACCGCAAGCCCTACCTGGCGACCTCCACCGACGGCGTCGGCACGAAGGTCGCGATCGCCCAGACCCTCGACGTGCACGACACCATCGGCTTCGACCTGGTGGGCATGGTCGTCGACGACATCGTGGTGGTGGGCGCCAAGCCGCTGTTCATGACCGACTACATCGCCACGGGCCGGGTGGTGCCCGAGCGGATCGCCGATATCGTGCGCGGCATCGCCGCCGCCTGCGAGCAGGCGGGCACCGCACTGGTGGGCGGGGAGACCGCCGAGCACCCGGGCCTGCTGCGCCCGGACGAGTACGACGTGGCGGGGGCGGCCACCGGGGTCGTGGAGGCCGACGAGCTGCTGGGCCCGGACCGGGTGCGCGCCGGGGACGTGGTCATCGGCATGGCTTCCTCCGGGCTGCACTCCAACGGCTACTCGCTGGTGCGCAAGGTCATCAACGTGGCCGGCTGGTCCCTGGACCGGCAGGTGACCGAGCTCGGCCGGACCCTGGGCGAGGAGCTGCTCGAGCCCACCCGCGTGTACGCCGCCGACGTCCTGGACCTCGCGGCCGCCTTCCCCGTCAACGGCCCGGACCGCACCACCGGCCACGGCGTGCGCGGCTTCAGCCACGTCACCGGCGGCGGGCTCGCCGCGAACCTCGCCCGGGTGCTGCCCGCGGGCCTGGAGGCGACCGTCGACCGCTCCACCTGGGAGCTGCCCGCCGTCTTCCAGCTGATCGGCCAGCTCGGCAACGTCCCGCTGCCCGATCTCGAGCGGACCCTCAACCTCGGTGTGGGGATGGTCGCGATCGTCGACCCGGACGTGGCCGAGGACGCAGTCGCCCACCTCACCGCCCGGGGGCTGAGCTCGTGGGTCATGGGCACCGTGGCCGAGATCGACCCGGCAGCCGAGCACGGCGGCCCCGACTGGGTGCAGGGCGCCAAGGGCGTGGACGGCGGCGCGGTGCGCATGGTCAGCGCCTACGCCGGCTGAGCGGTCCCCGCAGCACGCGGCAGGGCCGCCCGGGCGGATGCTCGGGCGGCCCTGCCGCTCGGATCGTGGTCCCGGGGAATTTCCCCGGGGTGGTCCGGGACGTCCCGGGAACGCAAAGAAGGTGCTCGTCCTGGACGGGCACCTGTTGCGTCATTCGGTTGAGACGAGCGGAGCTCCCGGCACTTACCGGCGGTAGTCCTCGTCGTAGTCGTCGGCGTACTTGTCGACGTAGGCCGAGTAGTCGTCCTCGTCCTCTTCGACCTTCTCCTCGACCGGCTCCCGCAGCGGCGGCATCCGCTCGCTGCCGCGCAGCTCCCGCTGGAGTGCCGTGAGGTCGGTCTGCGGGCTGAAGTACTTCATCTCCCGCGCCTGCCGTGTCGCCTTCGCCTTTTGACGGCCGCGCCCCATGGCGTGACCCCCTCTGCCTCTTGGTCCGGACGGCGGCACTCAGGCACAGAGTACGGCCCCGGAAATGTCGTATGAATGGTTCGTGAGACCAGGGTACATGGTTTGCCGGTCCGTTGCGCCCGCCCCGGCTCGCGCACGGTGGACTGTCGGGAACCTCACGGGAGGGGGGCGGCGCCCGCTCCGGGACCCCGCGGAGCGGGCCGGGACCGGGTCTCCCCCGGTCCCGGCCCGTGCCCGGAACGGCCGCCCTTCGGGCTCAGCCCGCGGCGTGGGCCTGCTCGCGCACCGCGCTCACGGTCAGCCCGTCCGCCACGACGTCCGCGTTGACGTCCACCCGCACGGTGTCGCCGTCCACGACCGTCCCGGAGAGGATCGCCTTGGCGAGCTTGTCCCCGATCTCGCGCTGCACCAGTCGGCGCAGCGGCCGGGCACCGTAGGCGGGGTCGTAGCCGGTGATGCCCAGCCACTCGGTCGCCGCCGGGGTGACCTCCAGGCTCAGGCGCCGCTGGCCCAGCCGGTCGGCCAGCTGGGCGACCTGGATGTCCACGATCCTCGACAGGTCGGCCGTGGACAACGGGTCGAACAGGATGACGTCGTCGAGCCGGTTGAGGAACTCGGGCTTGAACGAGGCGTTGACCACGCTCATCACCGCCTCCCGCTTGGCGTCCTGGTCGATCGTCTGGTCCACCAGGAACTGGCTGCCCAGGTTCGAGGTGAGGATCAGGATGACGTTGCGGAAGTCCACGGTCCGCCCCTGGCCATCGGTGAGGCGCCCGTCGTCGAGCACCTGCAGGAGGATGTCGAAGACGTCCGGGTGGGCCTTCTCGATCTCGTCGAGCAGGACCACCGAGTACGGCCGGCGCCGCACCGACTCGGTCAGCTGGCCGCCCTCCTCGTAGCCGACGTAGCCCGGAGGGGCCCCGACCAGCCGGGAGACGGTGTGCTTCTCGCCGTACTCGGACATGTCGATCCGCACCAGGGCGCGCTCGTCGTCGAACTGGAACTCCGCCAGCGACTTCGCCAGCTCGGTCTTGCCCACGCCGGTGGGGCCCAGGAACAGGAAGGAGCCGATCGGCCGGTTCGGGTCGGAGATGCCCGCGCGCGAGCGGCGCACGGCGTCCGCGACCGCCTGCACGGCGCGGTGCTGGCCGATGAGCCGCTTGCCGAGCAGCTCCTCCATGTGCATGAGCTTCTCGGTCTCGCCCTGCAGCATGCGCCCGGCGGGGATGCCGGTCCAGGCCGAGATCACCTCGGCCACGTCGTCGGCCGTGACCTCCTCGGAGACCATGGTGTCGTGCGGGGCGGAGGTGTCCTCCTGCTCCTGGGCGACGTCGAGCTCCTTCTGGAGGGCGGGGATCTCCCCGTAGAGCAGCCGGGAGGCCTCGGCGAGGTCGCCCTGACGCTGGGCCATCTCGGCCTGCGAGCGCAGGTTGTCGATCCGCTCCTTGAGGTCGCCCACGCGGTTCAGGCCGGCCTTCTCGGCCTCCCAGCGGGCGTTGAGGGCGTCCAGCTCGGCCCGCCTGTCGGCCAGCTCCTGGCGCAGCGCGGCCAGCCGCTCGACCGACGCCGGGTCGGTCTCCCGCTCCAGGGCGAGCTCCTCCATGGTCAGCCGGTCGACGGCGCGGCGCAGCTGGTCGATCTCCTCCGGGGCGGAGTCGATCTCCATGCGCAGCCGGGACGCGGCCTCGTCGACGAGGTCGATGGCCTTGTCCGGCAGCTGGCGGCCGGGGATGTACCGGTTGGACAGCGTCGCGGCCGCGACGAGGGCGGAGTCCGCGATCTGGACCTTGTGGTGGGCCTCGTAGCGCTCCTTGAGCCCGCGCAGGATGGCCACGGTGTCCTCCACGGAGGGCTCCCCGACGTAGACCTGCTGGAAGCGGCGCTCCAGGGCGGCGTCCTTCTCGATGTTCTCCCGGTACTCGTCCAGGGTGGTCGCCCCGATCAGGCGCAGCTCGCCGCGGGCGAGCATGGGCTTGAGCATGTTGCCCGCGTCCATCGAACCCTCGGCGGCGCCCGCGCCGACGACGGTGTGCAGCTCGTCGATGAAGGTGACGACCCGCCCCTCGGACTGCTTGATCTCCTCCAGGACGGCCTTGAGCCGCTCCTCGAACTCGCCGCGGTACTTCGCGCCGGCGACCATGGACCCGAGGTCCAGGGAGATCAGCGTCTTGTCCCGCAGGGACTCCGGGACGTCACCGGCGACCATGCGCTGGGCGAGGCCTTCGACCACGGCGGTCTTGCCGACGCCGGGCTCGCCGATGAGCACGGGGTTGTTCTTGGTGCGGCGGGACAGGACCTGGACCACGCGGCGGATCTCGGAGTCCCGCCCGATCACGGGGTCGAGCTTGCCCTCGCGGGCCATGGCGGTCAGGTCGGTGCCGAACTTCTCGAGCGCCTGGAAGGTGCCCTCGGGGTCGGGGGTGGTCACCCGGCGGTCTCCTCTCACGGACGGGATGGTGGTCTTGAGCTGATCGGGGCCGGCGCCGGCGGTGCGCAGGATCTCACCGACCCTGCCCTCCTGCTGGGCGAGGCCGTACAGGAGGTGCTCCGTGGAGATGTACTCGTCCCCCAGGGACGTGGCGAACTGCTCCGCGGCCTGGATGACCTGCAGCGCGCCGCGGTTGAACTGGGCCTGGGCGGTCGAGGCCCCGGACGCCGAGGGCAGGGCCTTGATGGCGGCGCTGGCCTGCGCGGACACGGCGTCGACGTCGGCGCCGGTGGCCTTCAGGACGGCGACGGCCACGCCCTCGCGCTGGTCCATCAGGGCCTTGAGGATGTGGGCGGGCTCGACCTGCGGATTGCCCGCGGTCGAGGCGTTGGTGGAGGCGGCGGCGAGGGCCTCCTGCGACTTGGTGGTGAGCTTGGTCTCCACAGCGGCTCCTTGTGCACGATCGGAACGAACCGACCCGGGCGCCTCTCGCCTCGGAGTGCGGTCGGGCAGTTCAGCTAACCTGAGTCTACTTCACTCAACCTTGGGGGGCCAGCACGAATTCCCACCAGGCGGTCCGACTCGCCGCAGGACGTCCCGTGGTGGCGCTCACCGACGTGCGCGACGCCTATCACACCCCCGTCGGTTTGTCCAAGATCACACGCCGAAACCCTTGGGTGCCGCCGACTTCCTCCGTAGTGTCGGTGCTTCATCCAGTCCGGCTCGACGACGCGCCTTCCTCCCTGTTCCTGTTCCACCCGGAAGGACCCGCCATGTCCGCACCTCGCACTGCGGTGCTCCAGGTCATCAACGCCCCTGGACCCACCGGCACCCGCTTCGCCATCTTCGCCCTCGCCCTCGGAGGCTTCGGCGTGGGCACCACCGAGTTCGCCTCGATGGGCCTGCTGCCCTTCATCGCCGAGGACTTCGGCGCCTCGATCCCCGCCCTGGCCCACTCCATCTCGCTCTACGCCCTGGGCGTGGTGGTCGGCGCGCCGCTGATCACCACCCTGACCTCCCGGGTGGAGCGCAAGACGCTGCTCCTCGGGCTGATGTCGGCCTTCACCGTCGGCAACGCCCTTTCGGCGGCGGCCCCCACCCTCGACTGGCTCTACGTCGCCCGCTTCCTCTCCGGCCTGCCCCACGGGGCCTACTTCGGGGTGGCCGCGGTGGTGGCCTCCTCCCTCGTGCCGCGCGAGCGGCGGGGCACCGCGGTGGCCCGCGTCGCCCTGGGCCTGACGGTGGCCAACATCGCGGGGGTCCCCCTGGCGGCCGCCCTCGGCGGGGCCCTGGGCTGGCGCTCCGGCTACGGCCTCGTGGTGCTGATCGGCCTGCTGACCGTCGCGGCCCTGGCCGTGTTCGTGCCCAGGACCCGGCAGGGCGGCGGCGTCTCCGTCGCCCAGGAGATCCGCGCACTGGGCCGCCCCCAGGTCACGCTGACCCTCATCGCGGGGACCGTGGGCTTCGGCGGCATGTTCGCGGTCTACACCTTCATCTCCCCCACCCTCACCGAGCTCACCGGCCTGAGCATCTCGGCGGTGCCGTGGGTGCTGGCCGTGTTCGGTGTGGGCATGACCCTGGGCTCGCTCCTCGTGGGCCCGCTGGTGGACCGCTCGATCGAGAAGACCGTCCTGGGCGCCGGCGCCGTCTCGGCCGTGGCGCTCGTGTTCTTCGGCCTCTTCGCCCACTCGGCCGTCGCGGCCGTGCTCGGCGTGCTGTGGATCGGCGTCATGGGCTCCGTGTTCACCACGTCCCTGCAGATGCGCCTGCTGCGCGAGGCCAAGGACGCCCCCTCCCTCACCGCCGCCATGAACCACGCGGCCTTCAACCTGGCCAACGCCATGGGCGCCTTCCTCGGCGGCGCCGTGATCTCCGCCGGGTGGGGCTACCGCGCCCCGGCCTGGGTGGGTGTGGGCCTGGCCCTGGTCGGCCTCCTCATCCTGGCCTATGCCGTGCGGATCCAGCGCTCCGGCGCCGCTCCGGCGAGGATCCCGGCACGGACCGTCTCCGCCTGGCCCGCCCGGACCTTCGGGACGCTCGTGGTGCTCCTGCCCGAGACCGCGCAGCCGGGCCCGGTCCCGGCGAGCAGCTCCCGCACCGCCTCCTGGAGCGAGCTCGTCCCCCAGTGATCCCCGGGCGACGGTCCCGGGGGCGGCCGACCCCGCCCCCGGGACCGCCCCGCACCCGCCGCACGGTGGCACACTCGGTGCCATGCGTGAGCTCGTCGTCCTCGGCACCGCCTCCCAGGTGCCCACCCGCACCCGCAACCACAACGGCTATCTGCTGCGCTGGGACGGGGCGGGCCTGCTCTTCGACCCCGGGGAGGGGACGCAGCGGCAGATGACCCACGCGGGCGTCTCCGCCGCGCAGGTGACGAGGATCTGCCTCACCCACGTCCACGGCGACCACTGCTACGGACTGCCCGGCGTGCTCTCGCGCATGGTCCTGGACGGCGTGGATCACCCGGTGGACCTGCACTACCCGGCCTCCGGCGAGGAGGTGGTCCGGGCCCTCGTCTCCCTCGCGACCCCCGGCCTCGACCTGCGACTGCACCCCCACGGAGGCCCGGGGGCCGTGGCCGCGGACCTGGAGGTGCGCCCCCTGCACCACCGCGTGGAGACCTACGGGTACCGGCTCACCGAACCGGACGGCCGCACGATGGTCCCGGAGCGGCTCGCGGCGGCCGGGATCGCCGGCCCGGACGTCGGCCGGCTGCAGCGCGAGGGCCGGCTGCGCGGCGTGGACCTCGAGGACGTGAGCGTCCCCCGGCCCGGCCGGCGCGTCGCCGTGGTCATGGACACGGCGCCGTGCCCGGGCGCGGAGGAGCTCGCCGAGCGCGCCGACCTGCTCCTGGCCGAGTCCACGTTCGCCGACGACGACGCCGCTCTCGCCGCGCGCTACCTCCACCTCACCGCCGGGCAGGCCGGGTCGCTCGCGGCCGCCGGGGGCGCAGGGACGCTGGTCCTCACCCACTTCTCGTCGCGCTATCCCGACGTCGCCCCGCTCGCGGAGCAGGCACGCCGGCGCGTCGGGGCCGCCACCGTGCTGGCGGCCCAGGACCTCGAGCGGTTCCCCCTGCCGCCGCGACGCCCCGGCCGCCCCGGGGGCGGCACTCCGGGGCACCCCTGACGGATTGCTAGACTCGGGGGTCCCGCACTTCCTGGAGGTCACCCCATGCCGCACCGTGTCCGCGGAGGCACCATGCAGATCGGCGAGCTCGCCGAGCGCACCGGCCTGTCCCTGCGCACGATCCGTCACTACGACGACGTGGGCCTGCTGCCGGCCTCCCGCACGGAGGGCGGCTTCCGCGTGTACACCGAGCAGGACGTGGAGCGGCTGCTGGTCGTCCGGCAGATGAAGCCGCTGGGGTTCACCCTGGAGGAGATGGCCGAGCTCCTGGAGCTGCTCGGTGCCGGGCCGGCCTCCCCGGAACGGCTCGCGGACTACCTGGAGCGCGCGCGGCCGGAGCGGGACAAGCTGGCCCGCAAGCTGGCCCAGGCCGACGAGTTCATCGCCATGCTGGAGCACCGCCTCGTCCGGTGACGGCCTCCGCCGTCGGGCCGCTCCGCCCCCCCACCGGATATGCGATCGGTCACGTCGGGCGGCCCGGGGCTCACTCTACCCTTACGCTAGGTTAGGGTTGCATGGGCACGGGCCACGGGCGCCGGACCGCGCCGTGCCCGGCTGCCGCCGCTGCGCACTCCCCTCCCCGTGGCCGCACGCCACCCGGGGACCCGCGCGCCCTCGCCCGCTCCGCCCCCGCGCCCTTCTGCTCTGCCGCCCTCACGAACCGCCCTCCTGCCCCCACGAACGGAGCCTTCCCATGGCCACGACGACCACCGGCCCCGCCCCGGCGCTGACCCCCGAGCAACGCCAGTCCGTCCGTCGCACCCTCCGCTCCCCGCGCCACCTCAAGACCGAGGTCCTGGCCGGACTCGTGGTCGCCCTGGCCCTGATCCCGGAGGCGATCGCGTTCTCGATCATCGCCGGGGTCGATCCGCGGGTGGGCCTGTTCGCCTCCTTCACCATGGCCGTCACCACCGCGGTCCTCGGCGGCCGCCCGGCGATGATCTCCGCCGCCACCGGCGCGGTGGCCCTGGTCATCGCCCCGCTGATGGCCTCCCACGGCATCGACTACTTCATCGCCGCCGTAATCCTGGCCGGCCTCTTCCAGGTGGTCCTGGCCCTGATCGGCGCGGCGCGGCTCATGCGCTTCATCCCCCGCTCGGTCATGGTGGGCTTCGTCAACGCCCTGGCCATCCTGATCTTCAGCTCCCAGATCCCGGAGCTGATCGGTGTGCCCTGGGCGGTGTATCCCCTCACGCTGCTCGGCCTGGCGATCGTGTTCCTCTTCCCCCGGATCACCCGGGCGGTGCCGGCGCCACTGGTGGTCATCGTGGTGATCACCGTCCTCGTCGTCTCCTTCGGCACCGAGGTCCCCACGGTGGGCGACAAGGGCGCGCTCCCCGAGTCCCTGCCCTCGCTGTTCTTCCCCGACGTCCCGCCGAACCTCGAGACCCTGCGGATCATCGCCCCGTACGCGCTGACCATGGCCGTGGTGGGGCTGCTGGAGTCGCTGATGACGGCCAAGCTCGTCGACGACATCACCGACACGCCCTCACCCAAGACCCGCGAGTCCTGGGCCCAGGGCGTGGCCAACGTGGTCTCGGGCCTCTTCGGCGGGATGGGCGGCTGCGCGATGATCGGCCAGACCATGATCAACGTCAAGGCCTCCGGCGCCCGCACCCGGATCTCCACGTTCCTCGCCGGGGTGTTCCTGCTGATCCTCGTCGTCACCCTGGGTCAGGTCGTCGCGGTGATCCCGATGGCCGCACTGGTGGCGATCATGATCTTCGTGTCGTGGGCCACCTTCGACTGGCACTCCGTCCGCCCGGCGACCCTGTCCCGGATGCCGCTGCCGGAGACCCTCGTGATGGTCTCGACCGTGGTCGTGACCGTGTGGACCCACAACCTCGCCCTGGGCGTGGTCGTGGGGGTGCTCGTCGCCATGGTCGCCTTCGCCCGCCGGGTCGCCCACTTCGTGAGCGTGGACCGGGAGCTCGAGCAGCGCAGCGGCCGGGAGACGGCCGTCTACACGGTGCACGGGGAGCTGTTCTTCGCGTCCTCCAACGACCTGTACACGATGTTCGACTACGCGGGGGACCCCGGGCACGTGGTCATCGACCTGTCGGACTCCCACCTGTGGGACGCGTCCACCGTCGCGGCCCTGGACTCGGTGACCGACAAGTACGCCCACTACGGCAAGCAGGTCCGGGTCGTGGGCCTGAACCAGGCCAGCCGTCGGATGCGCGTGCGCCTGGGCGGGATGCTCAACGGCGGCGGGCACTGAGCACCGCCTGAGGGGCAACTATTTGCAATGACAACCCTTTGTGTCTGCATGTGAACCAGCTCACATTCGGGCTCTTGCCGAGTGGCCGGGAAGCGAGCATCCTTGCTTCTCACGAGGGGATTCTGTGGTCGGTACAGGACCATCCCCCGGCTCCCACAGCGTCGACCGGTGGGGCGCCCCGGATCCGGAAGGTCCGTGGCGTCGTCAAGAACCGGTCCGCGGAGGGGAGCAGCAGGGAGCGGGGCAGGCTGGGGGGCCGCCCCGCTCCCCCTGTTGTGGGGCGGCTGTTGGGGACGGCGCCGAGAACCGGTCGACGAGAACCACCGTGCGGGCCCGTTCTCGAGGACTGCCGCCCCGAAGTACCACCCCGAACTACTGCCCCGGACTGCCGTCCCGAGCGGCCAGTGTGGACCGCCGCCACGGACCGCCGCCACGGGCCGCTGTCCGGCACCGGCGGCGAACCGCTGCCGGGGCTGCTGCCGGGCCCGGACGCACGGCCCGGGACGGCGCCCGCCCCGGGCCGACCATCAACCGCGGGGTTCCGGTGACGGCCTCCCCGTGCCCGCGGGTCCGGGCGCTTCCCGTGCTGCAGGTGGTGCGCGTGGTCCCAGGAGAGCACCCCCGGTCCGGAAAACGCACTGCTGCCGGGAGGATGGTGGCGACCCCGTGGAACGCCGGTGACGATGGATCGCGGCGGTGCCGATGCATCGCCGCCGAGACGGCCCGGGCCGCTGCGCAGCGTGGCGCCCGGCCCGGGGCCGTCTCCGAGACGACCACGCCAAGGGGGTTCCATGCACGACGACACCGCCGCAGCCGTGCAGGCGCGCCTGGCCCGCCAGGCCGCCGAGCAGGCCGGCCTGACCACGGACCAGGTGTGGTGGCAGTACTTCGAGCTCGGCGGTGAGGTCGGGGCCCTGGAGATCGAGGCGTATCTGCACGAGTGCCTGGAGCTGCCGCCCGGACACCGGGACCTGATCACCTGCGCGGTCAACGAGCTGGCCGGCGGCACGGCCGCCGCCCGGGCGCCCTTCTCCTGGGAGCTCGAGGGCTCACGAGGCGACGCCGAGTCACCCGGGACCGGCCGGAGGCCGGGCCCCGGACTTCTTTCCTGAGAACCCCCAGGCCGAAGACCCCGGGGCTGCGGATCCCGGGACTGCCGATCCAGGGGCGGCGAATGCCGAGGCCGCGGAGCCTGGAGTCCTGGACCCGGCGGCCCGCGACCGGGACGGGGTCGCCCGGGTGCCGTGCGGAGGCAGTGGCAGAATGGGCCGGGTGCCGCCACGTCGGCGGCCCGCCCCCGGCGGAGCGCGTCGAACCGCTCGGCACGGTCCGTCGCCGCCGTGCGCTCCCACCTCGACCCTAGGATGTCGGATGGCCCGTTCCTCGCCCCGTTCCGCCCTCAGGCCCGCTTCGACCGGCTGGTCGACCCTGCACCGCCACCACATCGGCGTGGACGTCGGCGGCACCCGGACCAAGTACTCCGCCGTGGACATGGCCGACGGCTCGCTGACCACCCCGGTACTCCAGCGCCCCACTCCGGGGCCCGCCACCCCGGAGGCCGTCGCCGCGCAGCTCGAGCTCGTCGTGGCGGAGCTGTCCGGGACGGCGAGCGCACCGGATCCCGAGGCCAGCGTGGGGGTGGCGCTGCCCACGATCCTCCGCCAGGGTGTGGCGTGCTCGGCCGCGAACATCGACGACGCCTGGATCGGGCTCGACGTCCGCCGCTTCCTCACGGGAGCCCTGGGCCGCACCGTGCAGGTCATCAACGACGCCGACGCCGCGGGGCTCGCCGAGGTCCGCTACGGGGCCGGCCGCGGGAGCGCCGGCACGGTCCTGCTCATCACCCTGGGCACCGGGATCGGCTCCGCACTGATCGTGGACGGGAAGCTGGTGCCCAACCTGGAGCTGGGCCACCTGGAGCTGCGGGGCGTGGACGCCGAGGTGCGCGCCTCCGCCCTGGCCCGCGAGCGCGAGGGACTGGACTGGCCCGTCTACGCCGAGCGTCTCCAGGAGTACCTGGCCCACCTCGAGTTCCTCTTCTCGCCCGACCTGATCATCGTCGGCGGCGCCATCTCCGCCCAGCACGAGCTGTTCCTCCCGCTGCTGCGCCTGGGCGCGCGCGTGGTGCCGGCCGAGCTGCGGGACGCGGCCGGCATCATCGGCGCCGCCCGCCACGCCTACCTGGCCCTGCCGCCCGCGGAGGCCTAGCGCCGGAGGGCCTGGCGGAAGTACTGGATCCCCGCCAGGGCGTGCAGGACCGCGGCGATCTGGACCAGCACCCGGCCCACGTCGGTGACCTCGGGGCTGGACCACGCCGGACCCGCCAGCACGAGCACGGTCCCGACCATGAGCAGGGCCGTCTTGGCCTTTCCGACCGTGGTGACCCGCAGCGCGCCGAGGGACCCGCGCGCCAGCGTGGCGATGCCCACCACGACGTCCACCACCGCGATGACCACCAGCACCCACCAGGGAAAGAGCCCGACGACGCCGGCGGCCACCGCGATCGCCACGGTCCCCAGCCGGTCCGCGAGGGGGTCCATCACCTCTCCGACCCGGCTGCGCTGCCGCAGCGCCCGGGCCAGGGTGCCGTCGACCCAGTCGGTCAGGGAGAAGACGGCGACCAGGACCAGCGCCCGGACCGGTCGCTCGTCGATGTCCAGCACGGCCAGCACGGCCGGGACGATGAGTGCGAAGCGGACCACCGAGACCACGTTGGGCACCGTGACCACGCGGTCGTAGTACGGCGACTCCGCGGGCTCCACCTCGTCCTGGTGCTGTGCCATCCGGCCTCCCGTCCGTCGCCCCGCACGGACGGGCCGGGCCCGCCCGTGCTGCTTCCGAGGGTAGCCCGTCCCGGTCCCGGCACGGCACCGCGGAGACACCGCCCCGTCTCCTCCCGGGCCCTCGGAGCGATCGGCGACGTCGAGGTCCGCCGGGGCCCGGACCACCTGAGGTCCACATGCGGGGCCGCCCTGGGGACCGACGCGGCGCGACGGCTGCGGGCTACGCTGGGCGGGTGAGGCGGAGCCCGTCCCGGACTGCGCCCCGGACCCCGAGGAGACTCCCGTGGACCCGCGCGTGCACTTCGTCACCCTGGCCACCCCGGACCTCGACGCCGCGCGGCGGTTCTACGTGCACGGTCTCGGCTGGGAGCCGCTGCTCGACGTCCCGGGGGAGATCCTCTTCTTCCAGACGGCCCCCGGCACGGTGCTGGGCCTTTTCGACGCCGCGTCCTTCGGGCAGGACCTCGGCCGCACGGGCACGCCGTCCGCACAGGGCGTGACGCTCTCGCACAACGTGGACGGCGAGGACGAGGTGCGCGCGGCCGTCGCGGCGATGACGGCCGCCGGCGGGACCGTGCTGACGAGCCCGCGCCAGGGGCCCTTCGGGGGCGTCTTCCACGCGCACGTGTCGGATCCGAACGGCGTGGTGTGGGAGATCGCGCACAACCCCGGGTGGCGGATCGACGACGACGGGACCGTGCGCCTGGGCTGAGCCCGGCGCCCGGCCGGGGCGGTCAGCCGCGGACGTCGGCGCGCAGGTGGTGCTCGACGTCGTGCCGGAAGTACACCGCGAGGCGTGCCACGGTGAACTCCGTGCCGTCCCCGCGGCGGCCGGTCCGGGCCCACTGCTCCCCCGCCACCGCGTCGAAGGCGTCCGCCGTGGCGCGCAGCTCCTGGGCGATCTCCCCGGAGGCCTCGTACGGGTCCTGCTCGTTGTAGCGCTCCTGGACCGCGACGGCGTCCTGGTCCCAGTCGGGGAGGACCGGGTGCTCCTCGTCGAGCATGAGCCGCAGGCGCTCGCGGAAGACCCGGCAGAGGTCCCGGACGTGGCACGCGTACTCGAGCGGGGACCAGGTGCCCGGACGCGGCCGCTCGGTGATCCGGGGGCGCTCGAGGACGGCGACCCACCGCTCGACCGTGTCCCGCACCAGCTCGCCGGTGGCGGAGACGTCCAGGTGCGGGTCGAAGCCGCACTCGCCACAGCCCTGGTCGATGACCACGGTCCAGTCCTTGGTCTCGGGCGGGACCGGGGAGATGTCGGGGGCCTCGGGGCGCTCGGCGGTCATGCGGCCAATCTACCCGGGGCTCCGGTGCGGGGCGAGGACCCAGCGCGGACGGGGCATCCCGGAGACCGCGGCCAGCACGGAGGCGACGACCATCAGGGCCGCGCTGAGCAGGAAGGACTGCCGGCCGTCCAGGTAGCCGGAGCCCGCCGCCCCCACCGCCGCCCCGATCTGCCCGGCGGTCGCCATCCACGAGTACACCTCGGTCCGCCGGCTCTCCGGTGCCCGGGCGGCCGCGAGGCCGTACTGCGCGGTGATGACGACCGCCAGGCCCAGCCCCGCCACGGTCAGGGCCACCGCGGACCACACGAGCCCGCCGCGCCACGCCCCGAGCAGGCAGCCCAGCACCCACACGGCCGCCGCCGCGTGGATGTGGGCGATCCGGGAGCCGGGCGGGTCGGTGCGCCCGTAGACGAGCCCGCCGAGGATCGAGCCCGCCGAGAGCAGGGCCACGAGGAGCCCGGCCTGGGCCTCCCGTCCGGCCTCGGCGGCGACCCCCACCGCAGCCATCTCCGCGGTGGTGATGGCCCCCACGCTCCCGCCCGCGAGGGCGACGACGGGCAGCAGCCGCAGCGGCAGGGGGTGCGGCGCCGCCGGGCGCACCGGGATCCGCCAGTGGGCCCCCGCGGCGCGGGCCAGCAGCACGGACGTGGCCGCCCCGAGCACCGCGACCACGAGCAGCGCGTGCCGGGGCGCCGTCCACCCCGCCACGGCGGCCACGGCGGCGGGGCCGAGGATGAAGACCACGTCCAGGGTCACGGACTCCCAGGCCTGGGCCGCGTGCCCGAACGACGACGACGGGGCGCGCATGCTCCACAGGCTGCGCAGCACCGAGGTGCCCGGGGCGGTGAGAGCGCCGGTCAGGGCGGCGCAGAGCAGGACCACCGCCGTGGGGGCCTCGGCCAGGGAGGCCCAGAGCCCCAGCAGGGCGGCGGCCTGCGCCAGGCCCAGGACGCTCATCGCCGTGCGCGGCCCCGAGCGGTCCACCCACCGGCCCCGGGCGGGACCCGTCACCGCGAGGGCCAGGGCGAGCACCGCCGCGGACCAGCCGGCCAGCTCGCGCCCGTGCACGGCGTTGACGCTGAGCACGAGGGCCAGCGAGACCATCGCCATGGGCAGCTTGGCCACCAGGCCGAGCAGCATCAGGGACCGGGACCAAGGGTGGCGGAGCATCTGCGCGTAGGACCCGGCCAGGCGGTCGGCCCGGCTCACGAGTCCCGCCGCCCCGGGATCCCGCCCGGGGTCCGGCCCGTGCCCCCGGCCGGGGCCGGCGCTCCGCCGAGCAGGAGGGCGCCCGGAGACGGCGGAGCGGGGTCGAGGGCGTGCGGCACGCGCGCCAGTCTATGCGCGCGGCCGGCTCCGCCCGCCCCGCCGCCCGCACCGCCGCCCGCGCCGGGAGCGCCGGCGGCCTCCCGGTAGGCTGGTGCGCATGTCCTCCCCCGGTTTTCCGCACGCCGTCCTCTTCGACCACGACGGGACACTCGTCGACACCGAGCCCCTGTGGGACCGGGCCAAGCAGGACCTCGCCGCCGAGCACGGCCGGATCTGGACCCCGCAGGACACCGACGACACCCTGGGCCGCCCGGTGGCCGCCACGATCGACCGCATGCGGCGGATCGGGGTGCCGCTCGACGACGACCAGATGTTCCGGGCGATCTTCGAGCACAGCCTGCGGGTGCTGGAGGGGACGGAGCTGACCTTCATCGACGGGATCGGGGAGCTGCTCACGGAGCTGGCGGACGCGGGGGTCCCCGCGGCGATCGTCACCAACGCGAGCTCCGCGCTGGCCCGGCACACCGCCGCCGCGGCCCCGCCGGGCCTCGTCAGGACCACCGTGGGCACGGACGACTACGCCCGCGGCGTGCGCCCCAAGCCGGACCCGGACGCCTACCTCACGGCGGCGCGCCGGCTCGGGGTGGACCCGGCGCGGTGCGTGGTGGTGGAGGACTCCCCCGCGGGAGCGGCCGCCGGGGTCGCCGCGGGCATGCCCACGGTGGTCGTGCCCGGGGAGAAGGCGGTGGAGCCCGGTCCGGGGCTGCTGCACCTGCGCTCCCACCGGGAGCTGACCCTGGCGCTGCTGCGCTCGCTGGACCCGCAGTCCCCGTCGTCGCCCTTCCACCCCGCCCAGGAGGCCCGCCCGTGAGCTCCCCCGCCTTTCCCGCCGCCGTGCTCTTCGACCACGACGGCACCCTCGTGAACTCGGAGCCCCAGTGGGCCGTGGCCAAGCGGGCGGTGGCCGCCCGGTACGGCGTGGGGTGGAGCACCGAGGACGACCACGCCACGCTGGGCCGGACCGTGCCCGCCTCGGCGCGGCTGATGGTCGAGCGCGGGGCCGCGGGCACCGTGGAGGACATCACCGCGGAGCTCGGCCAGGAGGTGGCCGACTCCCTCACGGGCGAGGTCCCGTTCCTGCCCGGCATGCGTGCGCTGCTGGACGAGCTGGAGCGGGCAGGTGGCGGCGATCTCGTCGTGACCAACGCGCTGACCGTGGTGGCGCAGGGCACCGCGTCCGGAGCCCCGGACGTGCTGCGGGTGGTCGTGTCCCAGGAGGACGTGGAGCACGCGAAGCCGCACCCGGAGCCCTATCTGCTCGCGGCCCGGCGGCTGGGCGTGGACCCCGCGCAGTGCGTGGCGGTCGAGGACTCGCAGACCGGGGCCGCCAGCGCGGCGGCCGCCGGGATGCCGGTGGTCGTGGTGCCCGGGGAGCTCCCTGTGGAGGCCGCGCCCGGCTTCGTCCCCGTGGACGCCCACACCGACGTCACCTTGGCGTTCCTGCGCGGGCTCGCCCCTTCCGTCTGACGTTCCGCCGGACGTTCCGCCGGACGACGACGAGGGCCCGTTCCCTGCTGCTCCGCGGATTGCGGGGCGGCAGGGAACGGGCCCTCGTGGACGGTGCCCGGGCTGACCGGGCTGCGGCTCAGCGGGTCGCGGTGCCCTGCGGGGAGGACGCGCGGCGGGGGCTGCGGCTGCGGCGGCGCGCGGCGGCCTGCGTCGCCCGGTCCGGTGCGGACTCGGTGGAGTACGCGGGCGCGGCGGAGCGCGTGGGCGCGGCCGAGCGAGCCGGTGCCGCCGAGCGGGAGGCCGAGCCA
>NZ_LDNX01000025.1:0-2592 GCF_001027955.1 Kocuria sp. SM24M-10
CCGCCCAGGACGTCGACGAGGCCTTGCTCGATGCGGGCCAGGAGGTTGATCGGTTTCCGGCGGGCGGAGGCGGTGAGGCACACCGGGGCGGCCAGGGCGTAGGCGATGTGCCCGGAGCGGGTGTGCGGGTTCAGGGGCACCCAGGAGGGCTGGGGCAGCCCGGCCAGATCGGCCACCTGATCCGCCTCGGAGCCGTCGTGGTCGGTGACCACGATCGACTGCAGGCACAGGGGGTTGGTCTCGATGTAGGGCAGCTGCAGAGCGTGCTCTCGGGACACCCGCCGGTAGGCGCCGTCCTTGCGCTCAGCGGCCAGTGGCGCCTGCGGTAGCCAGTGGTCGGCGAACACGTTCTGGAAGCTCATGAGGTGACCCAACCACAGATTCCCCATCTCCCCGGGTACGACTCACCTTAATCAGATACTTCCGCCGAAAATTCTTTCCAGCCTGCGCGTAGCGCAGCCCGTTTCCGGGTCCTGCCGAACGCCGCTGGAACCGTCACACCTCATGCATCATTCGATGACTGAGGCTTAGGTGACCCCACGCAGGCGCGCACAGGCATAGCTGCACCCTTCCGCCCGAGGTGCCCCAAGCACCGCAACCAGGCACCGACTCAGCCCCAATTTTCATCCGCCGGCCCCGACAACCACGGTCACTGTCGATGACTCCTGCTGCCCCCGATTAACCCTTCACGGGTGAGGGGTTAACCCGTTCTAGGTGAGGCGACCAGAACGGGTCCCTGTGCTTGGCCATGTGGTCGAGCGGGTGCCTGGCGGGGTGGCGTGGTGATTGGCGGTGGGCCGGTTTCGGGCGCGCTGGGGTGTCCTGGTTGTGCGCACCGAGGACTCCTGGGGAGGTGGTGACGAGCATCTTCCCCACCGGCTGGCCGAAGAATGCAAGAGGTGTGACGGCTCAGAAGTGCGTTGGTTGGCTCAGCGATGCGTTCAGCGGAGCAAAGCTGAGGGGGTGTGCTGATGGGTGGGGGGCGCTGACCAGGACTAGTTGCCTGCTGCTGTGGGCACGAAAAAAGCCGGGGAGTGGTGCCCGGCTTTTTTCGTGGGGAGGAGGATCCCGTTCCCCACGTTCTAGTGTCCTGCACAGCGGTGGGTGATGCCTATAGCTGGAGGCATCAGCGGTGCTGGATTAGTGCTCTGACGGGAGGCCGGGCCTGGTCTCCCTGGCCTCCCGTGGGAGCGGTTGATGTGAGCACGCCAACTCCCACTTCCAGTGTCTGCCACGCTCCAAAAGGCACCCAAAGGTGACGACAGGTCACGGGCGGGAGGCCTGACAAAGGGTCGATCTGTCGGTGCCGGCACCTTTCTCGGGCGCGCGCCCGAGAAGCACTGTCCCGCATGTGCTGGACAGTGAAGCGTGGAGCAAAGCTATGTTCTATGTGCCATAAAACGGGATCGGCCTCCGGCCGGGGCACCACGCGGGGCGGGTGGGCGCTGCGCTGGGCATGCGAAAGGCCGGGGAGGGGCCCCGGCCTTTCCAGTGAGATGCCTCTTCACCGTGGATCATTCTGCGGCACGGAACCGGCCCATGTCGCCCGTGCCGGCGGAAGAGTCCTCAGGTGGCGGAAGTGAGCTTGTGCCGGTCTCGGGCGCGCTGAACGAGGTTCTGCGCGGCCTTCTCGGAGCAACCGAGGCGGTCGGCGATCTCGCGGTACTTCAGGCCGGCGTTCTTGAGCTCGAGGGCGAGATCCTGCCGGGCCCGAGACCGCTTGATGAACTCGTCACGGGGTTCGGCGACAGCGCGCTGAACCGTGCGTGGGTGGCATCCCACTGACTGCGCGACCTCACGGGCAGTCCTGGTTCGGCGTACAGGGTTCTCAGCGGTCATCGGAGGGCCTCCTGCTGGATGAGTGTGCGGTCGATGCGGCGTTTGTCAGCGGCGCGTTCGCTGAGGCAAGTGCCCCAAGCTTTGCGTCGTTGGTTGGTGAGTTCTGGGGTGATGTTGCGCCAGGTCCAGCGGGCGATGGAGCGGGCCAGGTGCAGCACTTCGACCTCGCCCAGCGGGCCGCGGGTGAACTCCTCAGCGATGGCGGTGAGGTTCTTGTTCACGGCGAAGGCGTGAACGGTCTGCTCCCACTCGGTGGCCTCGTCGTAGCGCAGGCGGGCGCGGTAGGCCCATTGCCGGGTGAGGTGGAACAGGGCGACGTTGCGGCCCACAGACGACGCTGTAAGGGCTTTTCCGGTCCTGGAGGGCCCTGGGAGGGCTCCGACGTCTCCGAGGGCCTGTGCGAGCTCCTGGAGGCCGTAGAGGGCGCTTTCCTCGCCCCACAGCGGCATGTGCTGGCGGTGGACGGGGTTCTTGGTCACCCGGCCCGCGTAGCCGATGTCCCCGCCCAGGACGTCGACGAGGCCTTGCTCGATGCGGGCCAGGAGGTTGATCGGTTTCCGGCGGGCGGAGTCGGTGAGGCACACCGGGGCGGCCAGGGCGTAGGCGATGTGCCCGGAGCGGGTGTGCGGGTTCAGGGTCACCCAGGAGGGCTGGGGCAGCCCGGCCAGATCGGCCACCTGATCAGCCTCGGAGCCGTCGTGGTCGGTGACCACGATCGACTGCAGGCACAGGGGGTTGGTCTCGATGTAGGGC
>NZ_LDNX01000026.1:0-21672 GCF_001027955.1 Kocuria sp. SM24M-10
CGGCCAGAGCGACAACGGCGCGCGTCCCCCTTCGACGGCCGGCTCTCCGCCGGTGGCCGCTGAACATCAACAACCCGAGTTACACCGAAAACTGGACAGACCCTCCGTTCTTGCGACAGTCCCATACGAGGCGCAGATGTTGCGAGACATTGCGGATCAGTATCGCTGTGCCGTGTGATGCCTCGCCGTAGGTCTTGTGCGGGGGTTTGGGGCTCACTCTTCTGTTCCGTCCGGTACACCCTGGGCGGTGCTAGTGGACGAGTTCTCGGTGCGGGCCTGAGGCTGACGGTGAGATCGTCTGGGACGATGAGTGCGGGCGACGGAGGGGGCAAGGGCATGAATGGTGCATCCAACGCCTCGCCACAGGCGGGAACGAGCCGGCTCCGGCGATGGGGGACGCGCGCCGTTGTCGCTCTGGCCGTCCTCGTTTCGCCGTTCATCGTCATGCAGGCATCGTTTCTCATCGACACGGCACCCATGGTGGCGGTGGCCGACCGGGCGCGACCCGATCCGGGCTGGCGCGAGGAAGCGCACAACGTCACCGGCGGACTATTCTGCATCGACCTCGCCGTCGCGTGCGACAGCATGTGGCGCGAGTACCGGACGGAACAGCCGGTCACCGTGGCCGATGTCCAGCGCATCAGTGACGAGGCAGGGCTGGGGGTGCGGGTCGAAGGCGACTGTGAGACCTCGCCCCTGCGACCCGGCCGCACCGGGATGTACACGGCGTGCTCGGCAGAAGGGGTTGTCGACGGTTACGACGTGCGGATCCGGGTGCTCAAGTTCGGGGAGGCCGATGCCCGACGGATCATCCAGGTCGCGGTGAGCAGCATAGAGAATCGCTGACCCCTCCCGGTGCGGTGGCCCTAACTGGGGGTGTGGGCCGCAGTAGCCAGTGGCTGCCTCTTGGTGGAAGAGATGCCGATCTTTGGGGCAGGTGAATCAGATCTCGGCCGAGGAGTCGGTTGACCGCGCAGCGACCATGGTTTCAACAGGCCCGTGACTCCCGTCCGGCCTTCTTGACCTCCGAGTGATGTCAGAAGATCCTGACGGTGTCAGGGTTTCATGACACCCCGGAGGTGGACGTGCTCGAGCACGAGGGACAGCAAGGCGTGACGGCGCCGCACGCAGCGTGGGAGCTGGGGGCGGCCCTGGCTGATCATGCCGTGCCGGTGGACGACCGTGACGGGGTGGCGGTGGCGCAGTTCCTGCGCATGGCCGCCGATGCGTGGGCGGCCGCGAGGACTGATGATGTCGCTGACCGAGCATTGGAGCGAGTGCGGTTCCTGCGGCTACTGGAGCGCGGAGCCGGCGTTGCGCTGCGCGACGCCGTGGAAGACGCCCGCGGGAGCGGAGCTTCCTGGGCCGGAGTCGGCTGGGCGTTGAACACCTCCCGGCAGAGTGCCTATGAACGGTTCATCGACTGACTCTGCCTCAGGGAGGCGCCAGCAGGTGAGACCCAGTCTTATGGGCTTTCGGCAGGTTGGTGCGTCTCGCAGGTCATGGGTTATGAGACGGTGGGGTTGCAAGACATTCCTGTACCGGGGATGTCGCCTGTTCTTGCATTAGTCCGGAATGTGCATGTGCGGGGCCTCGGCTATGAGTGCTACTGGGTATCTTCTGCGCTGTTCACGCCGCTATGCCGTACAAGGCAATGGGGACAGAGGGTCACACGGTAGAGATTTCTGGGGGTTGGAAAAGGGCACGTACGACACCATCTACCTGTGCTGGGTCGATGTCGGGTTCGGTGTGGGCTTGGGGTGATCGAGCGGTGACCACTTCAAGTACCGGAAGGGGGAGGCCGGGGCCGCGGGCAATATCGGATGCACTGATACCCGCTTGTTCGAGGACCTCCAGGGCCCCTGGCAGCAGTGACGGCATCTCGAGAGCGACGATGTTGCCGGGCTCCGCCCGCCGCCAACCCCAGCTGGAGATGCGCATCATCGCGTTGCGGTATGACACATCGTTCAAGACTCCCAAGGCACGAGCACGGAAGAGCAACGCTTGCATACTCACTCCCCAGTGCTCTTTGAGCTGCGCAAGCCGTTCCCACCCTTTCCTCGTGGTGGTGGAGGGTAGGGAGGGCAGGATTTGGTCAGCGGGCATCAAGAACTCAGCGGCGAAGCGATTGGCCTGATCCTCGGCGATCTTCCCGCCCGGTTCCGCGTCGACGTGCATGATCAGGTGCCCGAGCTCGTGGGCGACGTCGAAGCGTTGACGGTAGTAGTCGTCTTTCTCCGGATTGAGCACGATGATGGGCCGGCCGCCGGCCTCCAGTGAGTAGGCGTCGATCGAGGCCGTCTGTGGGGCGCTGAAGACCACGAGCACGCCGGCCCGTTCTGCTAGTCGAATCAGGTGCTGGATCGGTCCGATGGGCAGGCCAAAATGCTCACGCGCCTGCCGGGCGGCCTCTTCGGGGCCGGTGTCCGATGGCTCTGTCGCTGATACCGGGGACTGTGGCAGCTCAGGTGCTGGTAGCTCCACGCTTCGTTCGATGACCGCGGCGACGTCTCCTACGAGTCGTCCGTAGGCGAAGGCCTGGTCCTGGGCCGACTGGGTGGTGGAGCGCAGCGATCGGAAGTGTGGTGTAGCTGGGGCGGGGCCGTGACTGGAGTTGGGGGCGAAGAATTGCGGCTCCACCTGCAGCGCCATGCTCAACCGAGCGACCGTGGTGCTGTTGGGTTTCTTTTGGCCGTTCTCCCATGCGGTCACGGATGCCGGCGTCATTTCGATGAGCTTGGCTAGCTGTATTTTTTTCAGACCCGCTAGTTGGCGGGCCAAGGTCAGGCGTCCGCCGTCGAAGACGGCGGACACGCCAGGTAAGTGCCCCGAGGGGCGTCCTGTTGAGGTCATGGTTCTAGTTCTGCTCGCGGATCTGGGTGTCCTGCAAGGGGCGGAGGCGCACCGGGGTGTCCTCCACGTCCGAGGAGGCGGGCGTGCCGGGAAGGTCGGGAGTTTCGTCCATGGTGCCGAGCGGGACAGCGCCCGGTCCTCCAAAGGCGACGAGGTGGCGCCAGTGCCAGGGCGTGTCCCCGCGCGAGACTGTCTCCCGGCTTCGGCCCAGGTACATCTCGAAGCTGCCGGTGGCCCGGTCGAAGGCGTGCGCGAGTACCAGCGTCTTGCCGGTGAAGTCGAGGTCCTCCACGAGGCCCTCCTCCTCGAGGCCCAAGTCGGCGAGAGTGAACAGCGCATTGGGGTCCTCGGAGGAGGGATGCTGGGCAACGCGACGTTTGGTTTCGCTTTTCTGCGACCAGGAGATCCGGTCAATCTCACCGAAATTGTAGGACTGCAGCAACCAACGGATGTTGCCGCTGGCCCATCCCGGTGACCCGTTGAAGTTGGACCTGATAATCGAACCGGGGGTGAAGGGCGGCATGTCGTCAAAGGCCTCATCCGTGATGCCCGCGCGCAGGAGATCGAGGCCGGCCTCGGGTGAAGTGCCTTCCGGCAGCGCGTACTTGCCGCAGCCGCCCGCCCGGTCCAACAGATTGATCAGGTACTTGTATCCGAGCGAGCCCACGATCGCCTGGTCGTGGCCGGCTTCCTCGTCGAAATCCTGGAACACCCGTCCGTAGGCGATCCGCCCGGCCCACTCGAATAGGTTGATGATCTTGGCCTCTTCGAGGGCCCCGACGACTTCCGCTTGCTCGCTCATGCCATCACAGTACCTGAAAACAGTAAACCGTGCGTGAAAATGGTACTTTTAGGGCATATAGTTACTCTGAAACCCTCCCTAAGGGGTCGCAGGCACTGTGCTACGACAGATCGGTCTACCGGACGAGTCAGGAAGAGAGGGGCAGTATGCCCAACTACGACGTCTACAAGAAGGACGGCAAGTGGGTTGGCAAGCGTGACGACGCCTCCCGGGCGTCTGTTGCACGTGACACGCAGGCCGATGCGTACGCCGCCACACGCGACATCGCTGCCCGCAACGGGGGAGGGGAAATCAACCTTCACGGCGTGGACGGAACGATTCGGGACAAGAACACCATCGCGCCGGCCAAGGATCCCCGTAGTTCCAAGGGCTGACACAGGATCTTCTACAGAGGTCGGGCGCCCGATAGCCAACCGGTTCTCGGGCACCTCGTGGCTTCGGCGATCGGGCGGCCGCGAGGCGGGCGATAGGGGTGTGCCTCGCCTCAAGGGCGTGGTGCGGCCTCCAAGGCGTTTACGAAGCAAACGAAAGGGGATACGATTGTTTCGTATCTAGGGAGAGTGGTGACGATGTCCGCACAGACGCTTGAGCAGCAGACCTATCTGCCGGAGGGTTCGGACCAGCTAGCGAAGGTGTACGACTTCATCGAGGCGCATGAGGCCTCTAGGGGTGAACGCCCCGCGCCTCGATATCTCCTGGTGGGGGCAGAGCCTAACGATAGTGTCGAGATTCCTGAGAACGTCTACCGCGTCCTGCGCCAGGTCGTCGAGGCTCTGCAGGCTGGTCGAGCGGTGACTGTGGCCCCACAGACGCAGACGCTGACGACCCAGCAGGCGGCCGACCTGTTAGGAGTAAGTCGACCTACCGTCGTGAAGCTCATTGACGAGGGCAAGCTTCCCGCTGATACGCCCGGGAAGCGTCGCCGGCTACTTCGCCTGGACGATGTATTGCGTTACCGCAAGCAGCGTCGCGAGGAGCAGTACCGAGCAATCTTCGATACGGCCGATGACTACGACCTTGAAGAAAGCCCCGAGGTTGTCGCCGAACGACTGCGCCAGGTTCGGGCCGAGGTTGCGGCGACACGACAAAATCATGGGTAACCAAGTGCAAGGATGGCAACATGTTCGCCGCCATCCTTGATACCTGTGTTCTATGGCCCAGTTTGCAACGGGATTTCATCCTGAGTATGGCGGCGGAAGGTTTGTATCGGCCGCTGTGGAGTGAGGCCATCCTTGGAGAACTACGCCGGCATGAGGAACTGAAGCTACTTGGGCGTGGGGTGGAGGCAAAAGACTCCCAGCGGCGTGCTGACTACCTCATCATGAAGATGCGCACTAACTTCGACGACGCACTCGTGACTGGCTGGGAGCCACTTGAGGGAAGTTACGGGCTGCGCGACCCCAACGACGAGCATGTTGTCGCAGCCGCCGTCGTGGGGGGTGCGGGAGGGATTGTCACCGACAACTTCAAGCACATTCAGCCGGAAAAAGTGCCCGCGCACATCAAGGTTTTGCACCCTGCCGAGTTCGCAGCAGACACTGCAGACGTCGATCCGTTGAGGGCGGCGTACGCGCTTCACACCCTTGCAGGCCGGCTACGCAACCCCCCACGTACACCTGCAGAAATTCTTGTTCTTCTCGAAAGTCGCTATGCCATGCATGATGTTGCCGAAATCCTCGCGCCGCATGTTTAGGCTGGATCAGCATTCATAAGAAACCAGCTTCGATAGTTGTCCGACAAGAAACCCGCGGGTCCGCCGTAGCCTATGCCTGGCTCATTCTGTCTCTGCGGTGAGTCCGATATCAGCGGCCTGATCAGCCGTGGAAATATCTGTGCTGGCGGCAGCATCGATGGTCTTTGCCCGGTTTCCGGTGATGACCGTGCCCTCCTGGGTGAAGTCCACGCAGAGCATGCCGTCCTCCACGAAGGGCTTCCACCGCCTCGTGACTGTGGTGTCGATGCCGTAGTAGGCGGTGAAGGCCGTGGCCGAGACAACCGCCTGCCCAGGGCCACGCTTGGAACCGTTCCGGACCGCGTAGGCGTGCGGGGCGGAATCATCGGCGACGCGCAGTGCCATGACCTGGCGGTCGTGGTCGTAGAGCAGTTCGACCGTCTCGGCGTCGTTGATTAGGTCGTGCGCGGCCTTGTTCAGCGAGATCACCCCGCGCTTCTGGATAGTCACACTCGGTGCCTTAGCCAGCGGAGTCATCCTCTTGTCGAACACCTCGAACGGCATCGTTCCCCTTATGGCTCGTAGCTGACATCGATGCACTTCATCGTAACCATGGCATGCGCTTGCCCGGCAGTCATGCGCACCCCATCGAGTGTGTCTCTGAAGTCATGGGTTATGAGGCGTTTTGGTTGCAAGACAGATCGGTGGTCCGCGCTGCGGGGTCGGCGGGACCTTGTTGGGCATCGACAGGCTGGGGGAGTAGGCATGTCCCGGTGTTGGGGCACATGGTGGGGGAGCTTATTGCGTACTCAAGGGACGCCGTGGAGGTGTGACGGAAGCGCCCCCGCCTTCTTTCTGGCGGGGGCGCTTCGCTGCGCCATGGGCGCATGGCTGACCGCGGTCGGACTGGATGTCGAGCGTGTCCCCCCGGAGACGCTTCGCGACCTGTCGTCGAGCCCCCCGGCTCGACGGGTCTAGCCGTTTACCAGCCAACTCTTGAGTAAGTTGGGATGGTAGTCGGCGTCTCACATGTTGGACAGTGCGGAAATGCCGCTACCTCGCAGGGATGGAGGTGCATCCGTCCGAGGCATCGGGGGTCGCCTGCCGGTCCACCTGGAGGATCACTCCGTGCCTGCCGTGACGAAACGCCCCGCCCGGGAGAGGACAGGGCGTTTCGCTGTGCCGGTGAGTGGTCCAGCGCAGACGGGCAATTCATCAGTCGTTCAACGGCGGCCCCGGCGATAGAGGACGACGCCGGCAACGCCCATAGCGTCGCTCTCCCCTGGCAGTTATGGGCATTGCACTGCTTCCCATTCGTGGTCGCTGATGCCTGGACTCGGCATTCGACAGCGCAGCGGGTGCTGATGTCCTGTATGCGTTTATATCCCAGGATGCGAGACATTACCTTGGGATTGAGGTGGCCGTCCCACTTCCTGGTAGTGGGACGGTTCGACCTGAGGGGCTCGAGGTGTGCGTCGACTCGGCGAGTCGTGTTTCAAAAGTTGGTTCCATAAAGACGTCCCTTGGGGGCAGTTCGAAGGCTACTTTCGGTACGCTGTTGTCATGGAATTGGGTTACGCGCGGGTCTCGACGGCCAAGCAGGACCTCGATCGGCAGATCGATGCTCTTCGTGCGGTGGGGATCGTGCCGGAGCGGATCTATGTGGATAAGAAGTCCGGGGCCACCACCGACCGCCCTGGGCTGACCGCAGCGCTGGCTTACGCCCGGGAAGGGGATGTGATCGTGGTGCACACCCTGGACCGGTTGGGGCGCACGGTGCGCGACACTTTGAACCTGATCCATGATCTGGCCGAGCGGGGGGTGGGGGTGCGCAACCTGGCGGACCCGATCAAGGTCGACTCCACCAACCCAAATGATCCGATGGCGCAGCTAGCGGTGGTGCTGCTGGCACTCTTCGGGCAGATGGAACGCACCTACACCCTGGAGCGTGCCGCCCACGCGAGGGCGGTGGCCACGGCAAAGGGGAGACGGATCGGGCGGCCCTCGGTGGTGGATGCGGACAAGCTGGCCTATGCCGCGCACTTGCGCGATACCGGGCACACGATCGCTGAGATCGTGGCGAAGACCGGGATCACCCGCACCACTCTGTACCGGCATCTGCCGCCGCGGCCTCCCGTGTCGGTGACGGCCGGACCGGTCACTGCTGCCGGGGCCGAGTCCGGGGAGACGGACTGATCACGACGCCGCAGCGGAGACACCTGGAGTCTCCGCTGCGGCGTCGTGATCAGAGCTCGAGGTCCTGCAGGTCCTCGAGCAGCCACTCCGACAGCTGCCCGGCCGGCACCACGACGGTGGCCGCCCGCAGCCCCCTGGCCTCTTCAGGGGTCAGTGCGCCCCCGGCGGCTCTGGTGATCTGCATGGAGCGGGCGAGACAGGCGGTGGTGTAGCCGGTGGCCAGGGCCGCGCCCCAGGTCGGGTAGTCGTCGTAGCTGGCGTGTCTTGGGTCCGGGCTGCCCAGCTCCAGCCATCTCGCTGAGGACAAGGGGTGGTGGGCGAGGGGCATCACACACTGGTGCAGCGCCGTGGTGACATCGGCCCAGCGTCCGGCGGCAGTGTCCACCAGGGGGTAGAAGGTGGCCACCCAGTGGGTGGGGGAGTGGGGGTGCAGCTCAACGGCGAGAGCCCCGCAGGTGATGGTGTCCACGTCGACTTCCTGGTCGCTGGAGAAGGATCACGTCGCGAAGGCGGCCGGGGGCAGGGCCCCACAGCGGACGAAGACACAGCCCGAGGGTGATGCCCCACAGTAGAAGAGACCGAAGCGCCAGCAGAAGCGTGCCGGCCAATGTGACCCCCGACCTCGTCCAGGCGAAGGGATGCGGGACGTCCCTGGGGCTCGTGTTGGCCGTCCCGCCTGCTGATAGCCCGCCCTGCTCCGCTCCGCTTCCACCCTCGCGACGGGCAGCGCTCATCGTCCCTTTTTGGGCCCTGTCGCTCTTGGGGACTGTCCGATAAACGGATGCTCCTATTGGCGTCAAGCGGTTTTCAGGCGTTGATGGTCGGTCTCGTCGAGCCAGTGCTGGCAGCGGTGGACGTGGTCGGGGTCGGGAACCCATCGTGTGGGGGACGCGCCTTCCGCCCGCGGGACGGAGTGGCGGAAGGCGCGTCCGTGCCAAGGTGTGATCACTTGGCGTGCGGGGCCCGTCGGGGGCGGCAGCAGTGGCATCCCCCTGGGGCCATTCCGCGGCGCTGTGCATCGGAACAGCGCCTTATCAGGGTAGGCATTAGACAGCAAACTTGCTATGGGTAGGAGCTTTGCTTCGCTTCGTGACGGGTCATCCGGTGTGCCGCCGGTGGCGGAACTCGCGTAACCGTGGAAGTGCGATGCCCCCAGGCGCGGCTGCGGGGCTTCGGGCGCGCCGCTGCGGGGGCTGGTTGAGCAGTGAGCGGGTCCGGCCCGCCTCGTCGGGCGGCTGCCACGCCTGGGTGCCCGCCACCTCCTGGAACCTTGATGTGCAACTGCGCGCACTCACCGAGACCGGAGTGCCGGCGAAGCTGGTCTTCGCCCACAAGGTCAGCGGCGCCCAAGCCGAGGGCCTGGGCCAGGCCGCGCTCATGGCCGAGGCCCGGGAGGAGGGAGCCTTCGTGCACTACCTTTTGGGCCGGCTGGGCCGGTCCTTGGTGCACATGGTCACCGCCATTGACGAACTGATTCGTCTCGGAGTCATCCTGCGTAGTCTCAGCGATACCGTCGACCCCTTCGGGGCCGGACGCTTTCAGCTCAATGTATTCGCGGTGATGGTCGAGTACCAACGGGCGCTGATCGTGGGGCGTGTCCAGGACGGGCCGAAGCCCGCCCGGGCCTGCGTGGTGCAGCTGGGGCGCAAGTCCTCGACGGCCCCGAGCAGGTCCGCGCCGTCCACCGGCTGCACCGGGCCGGGGGCTGCCCGCCGACGAGGTCGAGATCGGGAACGCCGAGGCGGCTGCTGCCGCCGGCCATGCCGTCCTCGGTGCCCGGGAGGTCCGGTGATGCGGGCCTTCGTGATGGATGTGTGCGGTCGGGTGTTCTGAGCCGGTGATCTTCTTGCGCCGGTAGGCCGACCCCATCACAATAAGCAGTTATGAAGCACACTGATAAAAACATTCTGTCCCTGAGCGCCCTGGCGCTCTCCGCTCTCTTGCTGGCCGGTTGCGCCGACGGCGGAGGCCAGGGCGGTGGTGAGGAGACCGCCGACGGGGCCGCCACGAACGCAGCCACCGCCGAGTCCACCGCCACCACGAGCGAGAGCGCCACTGCGCAGGAGAGCGCCTCGGCATCCCCCTCGGACACGGCGACCCAGACCGAAAGCGCCTCGGCGTCCCCCTCGGCTTCCGGGGCGGCCGGGGTCGGGGCGGAGGCCGGTGCGGTGGCCGGGGCGATCGTGGCCGCGGAGGAATCCGTGGCTGGTGGGCAGGTCTTCGAGATCGATCGTAAGGACGCCGGTGACGGGTGGGAGGTGAAGTTGGCCGTGGAGGACCGTGAGCAGGAGGTGGAGGTCTCCGCCGACGGTCAGGAGGTCACCGCGCAGGAGAGTGATGACGAGCTGGACCAGCAGGATCGGGAGAACCTCGCCCAGGTCCAGGTGCCCTTGGAGGATGCCGTGCGCACCGCCTTGGAGGAGGTGGAGGGCACCCTGGACAGCGCCCAGCTGGACACCGAGGACGGCACCACCGTGTGGGAGGTCGACATCGACGATGATCAGGGCACCTCGGTGGATGTGTACGTCAACGTCGACAACGGCTCCGTGCTCAAGGTCGATCGCTGAGCCCACCGGACCGACCCCGGGGGAAACTGGTTCTTGGGGGCGGTTCGGTGAGAGCCCCGGTGCAGGTTCGACAGGCTCTGGCCGAGGCCCATTTTCACTCCGGCCCACAGGTGGGCGGGGACAGGGGCCCCCGGATGCAGGTGGGGAACGCAGCCTTCAGCGGCTCTAGTCAGCTTGCTGTCCATTGGGTAGCGTTCACAGTGCTGCGCAGTGGAGCGGTCGTGGATGACCTGTTGCCCTGCGCGGGGTTGTCAAAGTCAACCGGCGGGGCGAGTCGCCCCCGCAGCGTCAGCTATCCGAGTTCGCCACGATCGTGGCGTCATGAGAAGGAGAAGCACATGCCGGCAGGACAGGGCAAGAATATCCGTCGGGTCACCAGCGTCGATGTGATCCGCAGCAACGCCGGGGAGGGCCAGCCTGGTGCGTACACCTTCGAGCTGACCCTGGATGAGGGAGTGGAGGAGTACCTGCTCGTGGTGCCCGACAGTGAGGCGTCCACGGTGGCGCGACTGATCCAGCACAGCAGCGCCATGCAGCTGGACAAGAACACCGATGACTTGATTTTCGAGAACTACGGATCCTGACCGTCACACCGCGAGCAAGCCCCGCCCGAGGAACTTCTCGGGCGGGGCTTGCTCATGAAGTGACCGCCGGAGCGCTCACCTGCTGCAGTCGATCAGCTGCGGGAGGCGCGCAGCTCGGGGTCTTTGGTGTGGTCCCGGGTCACGGAGCGGGAGCCGAGCAGGCCCGTGATCGAGGCGATGATCGCCCCGAGCAGCAGCCCGGCGAAGGTCCACAGGGAACCGGCGGCGGCGGTGTCAGCGGCCTGCTCGGCCTCCGGGGCGGCCTCTTCCGCGGCCTGACCCGCCTCCTGCTGGGCGTTCTCGGCGGCCTGCTCAGCCTCGGCGGGGTCCACCTCCGGGGCCAGCGAGGCGGCCTGGCCCGGGTTCTGGGCTGCAGCGTCGGTGACGGTGGAGGTGGCCGAGCCCAGCAGGTTCCCGGCCGCGCCCAGGATGTTGCCCACGAGCAGGCCGGCGAGAACCACGGCGGCCAGCAGGGCGGTGGCCCAGGTGAGGAACCCGTGGATCAGCCCGGCCCGACCGGCCAGGGCGCCGGCGACGTAACCACCGGCGGCCAGGGCCAACACCAGGGTCACGATGGACCACAGGCCGGTGGCGATGCCCACCCCCTCCCCAGGGTTGGCCGAGGTCAGATCCGCCATGCCCAGGCCCAGGGCGGCGGTGATCAGCGACAGCAACAGGGTCAAGGCCAAGAAGGTGACGACCCCGGCGATCACCGCCCCCCAGGAGATGTTGCGGGGATTACCTTCCCGGTCATCGCCCAGGGCGGTGTCCTTCCAGGACGGCTTGGGGGCCTGGTAGGTGTGGCTGGCCGTGTCCTCGGTGCCGGTTGGGAAGGAACCTGACGTGGAGGCGGAGTTGGCGGGGGTACTGGACATGATGGCTCCTCGTTGGACAGATGGTGCTACCGGTTGGACTTTTTCGTGGCGTGAGCACATGGTGTGCGCTCTGCGGGGCCTGTCGTGGCCCTGTTAGGACAACCCTTGTGTCATCGCGACGAAGCGCTGGTCGGCTCTGGCGAGATGCGACGGGGTGCAGGGCCGGAACCAAGCTAATAGTAAGTACACTGATTAGTCTTCCTGACTCGGACCGTGAGTGCAACCCGCACCGCGATGATGGACAAAGGCCCGGGAATGGGTTACAAGGTGGTGGCTGGGGGCGATGACGTCTCAGGCGGGCCACGAGGCGTTCTGCGGGAGGTGACTCAGTCGGAGTGGGTGTAAGCGGCGGAGCGTACCGCGTCGTCGTCTTCCAGTCCCGCGCCTAGGGCCCCGCCTACGGTGGCCAGTGTGGCCGTGAGCCAGCTGAGTTTGGCGTAGTCTCCCGCCCCGACCGGCCGGGCCAGGACCTCGCTCAGCGCCCCGGCCTCGACCAGCAGCAGCGCACCGAGCCAGGACACGGCGAAGAGGGCGAGATAGAACACGACCACGCCGATGGCCACGGTGGTGGCGGTGGCCAGGTTGAACAGGACCACCTGCTCCCGTTCGCCGGGTCGCCGTGGCCGTTCCCACAGCCCGGCGCCCAGGATCAGGGTGGCGCTGACGGCTCCGACCGCCAACGCCGCCAGTAGGGCCAGTCGTATCGGCCCGTAGGCTGAGGCGAGCAGCCACACATCGGAGGCCACCAGGGTCAGCACCCCTGTGGCTGCGGCCCCGACCAGTGTCCGGGACAACCGGACCACCAGTGTCCAGGGCCTGTTGGCGCGGACCATGCCCAACAACAATCGCAGGTTGCCGGTAATCACCCGGGCGGTGAAGGGCACGAGGTGGTCCTCGGCGCGGTCGTCGAGGTCGTTGGCCATCTGCCGGGCCCGGGTGGTGAAGCTCTGCGCGGCGTCGGCGTGTGTGGGGTGGTAACCCAGTAGCTGTCCTGCCACGGCCACCACGGCCTCCCGCGACCGTTGTCGTACGTGCACCGCCCCCAGGGCGGGGACGTCGACGAGCCCCACACCGTGCAGCGGACTCACCTGGGTGAGTACCGGTCGACGCCCGTGCCGCAGCGGCAGATCGGTGAGCACCACGGAGAGGTCCCAGTTCTCCTCCAGCATCCGGTCGCGGGCGCTTTCCAACAGATCGAGGGCATCCGCCGGCGGGACCACCAGCCGGTCTTCGATCACTACCACCTGCCACAGCACGTTCGGGTGGCGGTCCCGCAACAAGCTCGAGACCGTGGCAGCGACCTCGGGGCCCACCAGCCCCGCCACCTGCGGAGAGATCACGATTCCCAAGGCCAGCTCCGGAGGGGTGGGGTCATCGACGGGGTCTGCGGCGGTCGAGGACGGATCAGCAGGCACAGGCGGTTGGCCGGGTGCACCGGGTGGTGATGACAGCGGGTACCTTCCTTGTTGTGCAGCTCACGGGTTCGGGCCCTTGCTGTTGAGCGTGGTGGTCGCCGCGTCGAAGTGGTCGGCGTCGACAAGCACGTCATAAGCATCCGCCTCCAGGCCCTGCACACTGGAGAAGTCACGCCGCCCACCGGTGGCGGCGTGAGCGACCAGTCCTAGGACCAGCCCCCAGATCACCCCCAGCACGAGGGTCCACATCAGCACCGGCCACCAGCCGATGAGAGTGAGGATGCCCAGCAACAGTCCGAGGAACAGTCCCAGCCACGCCCCGGTTCCGGCTCCGAGCACAGCGGCCCGGCCGTAGGTCATCCGCCCGGTGATCTGTTCGACCAGGCGCAGGCCGGTGCCGACCACCCGCACATGCTCGACGGGAAACCGGGCGTCGGAGAGAGCGTCGACGACCTGTTGTGCTTCGGTGTAGTTGGGCATGGTGCGCAGCACCCGAAAGTGGGTGGCAGTAGCCGGTGGGACGGCGGCGGGATGGGACACGGGCCTCACTTCCGGTTCGATCGAAGGTTTCGTTGCCGGCGGGTGGACTGGTGCAGAGCGTGGACGGTGATATCCACACCGGCGGAACTGCACCCCAGCCCGGTGAGGGTCTCCTGGACGCAGCACTCCACCGCGGCCGTGATGGCCACCGCCGCCTGCAGCTTCTGATCTGTCGGGACAGTAGCCGGATCCAAAGACAGATCCACCGCCACCTGCACTTGTGCCCCTCGAACGTGCACGCACACCCCGGTGCACGCCCCGATGCCCCCGGGTCGGCGGTGCCGTATCCGGTGGACCGCTTCCGTCCAGGCGCACATCATGGCCAGGACCCTGGTGAGCACGGTGGGGATCAGCTGCAGCACCCCCGGGGTGGCGGCTACCGACTGGGCGACCACCCTCGCCACCGTGCCGGGCTCGGGAACCGGGGGTGTCAAGAGCGTCCCGGCCCGTGGTTCTTCCTGCCCAGTTCGCGGGGGAGAGAGCCGGGCAGGACACCCACGCTGCGGGGCCCGCACGGTGGTCGCCGGGACCGTGGGCGCACAGGACACGGTCGGGGCCAGTCTCGATTGCCCCAGGTGCCCCCCGGTGCGGCCGGCGAGGACCCCCTGAGCACCCCGGATGATCCGGCTTGGTTGCAGGGGACTGGTTCGGACACCGCACCGGTTCACCGGTGCGCCCCGTGCTCGGCTGCCACACGCGTGCGGATCGCCAGCTCTTCGACCAGCTCGTGGTGTCTATCCAGGGTCACCGGGTGCGGCCCGGAGGGATCGGTGCGGTAGTCCTCATCGAGTTGGCAGCAAATCCGGCTGTGCAACACCTGCACCTGGGTCAGCGGCAGCTCGGCCAGTACACCGGGGAAAGGCTCATCCGGTCCCAGACAGGTACGGGGCCGACCCGGAGGCGTCGACGGACTCAGAGGAACTGCGGCAGCCGGGTCGTCGATGAGCACGTGGGTGGACATGCTCATGCCGCGATCCTCCCACCAGCACCGGTGCCCGGGCGCGCGGCGGGGCGTGCGCCCAGCGGGGGCACCGGTCGGGAACGGCTGGGCTGGGCCACTACCAAGTGCACCGGTGACCGTGTTCCCCCGGCCCCGTCCTGATCCACGGCCTGGCGCAGCAGGTCCAGACCGAGGGGCTCCAGATGGCGTACTCGGGTGAGATCGACCGTGACCTCAACGGTGGGGGTCAGGGTGCGGGCCCGGCGGATCAGCGGGTGCAGGGCCCGCTGACTGAACTCGGTGAGACATCCGGTGACAACGATCCGGACGTTGCGTCCGTCGAGATCGACGTGGACGGTCACAGAAATCTTGTGGTCCATGGCAGCAGCTTTCGATACGCGAAAAGGGGTCGTGGCCCGCTGCTTGACCGGAGACCAGGATATGTCAGGCACCACCGAGAACGCCAGCACACTTCCTATCGCACCGACCCCACCGGTGCCTTCAGATATCCGGGGTCCAGGCCTCGACGTGGATGCTGGTCCGGCCCTGGCACCCTGGCCACCTGTTGGAGGGCCATCTCGCCCAAGTTGAGGTGGCGGTGGGCTTCGGTGTTGCGCGGAAGGACGAAATCTTTGGTGCGTGATCCTGTGACCGGAGGGATCATCGTGCCTGTCATCTCAGCCGTAGACACTGACACAGACGTCTTCTTTGGATCCGGCCCGCCCCACCGTTCTTCTTGCAGTCCCCTCTGTGGTCTCGTCCACGGTCGCGGCCTGAGAGATCGCGTCCCAGTCCTGCCGTGCGGGGGTAGCGGAAACTCGCCACCACCAGGTGGATCGCGCATGTTCGCACGATCGTGGTCGGCCACACGCTGGCCACGGAATCGGGCAGACCCTTGAGGCCGTCGCAGGCGAGCATGAGCACGTCCTCGACCCCGCGGCTCTTGATTTCGGTCAGGACCTGCAAGCCAGTACTTTGCGCCCTTTCCGCCGGCGCCGCCCCACAGCTCCAGGATGTCGCGGTTGCCGTCCACGGTCGCGGCCAGGGCGATAAAGATCGGCCGGTTCGCGACTTGTCTGTCGCGCACCTTGAGGTGGATGCAATCCACGAGGAGCGCCGGGTCCAGGGCGCGGTTCTGTCACTCGGTCATGCACCTGAGGACCATGTTCGTGATCGTGGAGATCGTCGTCTTCGACACCTCCGTACCCTAGACCTCGGCCAGGCGCGCACTGGTGTCACCGTGTGCGAGCCCGTGGGTGGACAGCGAGAGCACCATGTCTGCCACGCTGCCGCTTCTTCACGATGCCCGGCTCGATCGCCACCGGCCTGTCTCTACCCCGCTCTCGGTGCGGTCACGGGGCCAGTAGGGTGAGGGCAGAAAAATACCCCGGCCGCATCATGGCTCATGTCCAGAGAGGCGGATCCGGGGACTACGCGATCTAGTGTAGCGAAGGCAGGACCGGACATCTATGGCAGCACCGGGGTGGAGCAACGGGGCGCATCAACGTGCTCTGCAACGGGCGATCACTCCGTTGCGGATGGGCAGCTATCTGCACGCCGCCGGCCATGAAGTCGGTCTCGCCACGCAGCTCTATATCTGGGATCGTGATGTTGCTGCGGCCCTGTTGGCTGATGTCGCCGTCGTAGAAGTCGCTTTGCGCAACGCGCTCAACGATCAGCTCACGGCCGCCTACGGCCCCCGATGGTTCGAGGTCGACGTGGGCTTTGACGGGCCGACGCGGCAGAGCCTTGCCCAGGCGTGGGGGGCCCTGCCATCGGGGAGTCAAACACCGGGCCATCTGGTGGCCCGGCTGATGCTCGGTTTCTGGAAGGGCCTCCTCGAGCCCGGCGGGTATGTGGGCCGGGCCCCGCAGCGGTTCCGCGCCGACCACGAAGCGTTGTGGGTGCACTGCCTGCACCGGGCCTTTCCCGGGGGCCGGCTCATGGCCCGGGCCGAGGGAGCCCAGTTCACCCGCTCGTGGACGTTGGAGACAGTCACCGTGGTCCATGCTGCCCGTAACCGGGCGGCTCACCACGAGCCGTTCGTCAACGGTTTCCCACTGCCTGGTCAGCGCATCAGGCTCGAGGCGCAGGACGCCCATCAGGCCTGTCTCAAGCTTGCCGGCATCATTGATCGTGACTTGGCCGGGTGGTTGCGGACCTCCACAGCCGTTCCCGGGCTGCTGAACGACCGTCCGCAGAGCACGTCCTGAGCACCCGCGGTCAAGGTCAGACGGCGTCTGTGCGGCCGACCAGGTTCTGCCGGACAGGGCTCCGATCGAGGTGCCGCTGCTCGGTGTACCCGGTACGACGACGGGGCCCCCGTCACCACAGCGGTGACGGGGGCCCCGGAGTCGATCGGGTGCGATCAGATGCGGTCGCGGCGATCCTTGTCGGTCAGGCCGGTGCCGCGCTCGGCATCGGTCTCGACCTCGACCTGCTCCTTGCGGACCTCGGCGTCGACGCGCTCGGTGTCGCGGACGGTCTCCTTCTCGAGCTCGATCTTCTCGACGCCCACGGTCTCCTTGGCCACCACGGCACGCTCCTCGTGGAGGGCGACCTCCACGGTGTCCTCACCGATGGTGCCGCCGGTGACCTCGGTGCCGTCGAGGGGAATGCGCTCGACCCGGACCTCCTCGCGCTGAACGGGGACGTCAACAGTCTCGTGCTCGGTCACGACGTACTTGCGCAGACGGGCGCGGCCGGTCTCCTGACGCTCCTTGCCCACGCGCAGGCGCTCCTCGTGACGAATGACCTCGTTATCGTCGCGATCAGCGCGAGCGGCGGTGTCGTGACGGCCCGCGGTGTCATCGGCGTACCGGTCATTGCGGGTGTACCCGGCGGTTCCGGCCGCCGGAGCGGCGCTACGATCGGTTTCCGTGGCGTGTCGGTCCTCGCGGCCACCGGTGCCGGAGTAGTTCATCTTGTAGTAGCGGTAGATCTCCTCCTCCTCGGCCGGGGAGAGGTGCTGGTCCGCGTCCACGTTCGGGGCGTCCTTGACGACGTCCTTGGTGTAGGGAAGGACCAGGCGGTCGCCGTCCTGTCGGGCGCCGTCGGCGGGGACGAAGCTCTCCTTGGTGCCGAACAGACCAGTGTTGACGGTCACGAAGGTGACCTCCTCGGTGGTGTCGTCCAGGAAGACCTGCTCGACCTTGCCGATCTTGTCGCCGTCCGACCCGTAGGCGGTGGCGGAGAGAAGGGCATTGACGTCGTAGGTGGCCATGAAATCTCCTTTGGGTAATTCGCGTGGCACGAACTCACGGGCGGAAGCCCGGCGCAGACGGTGCCCGCCGGTGGGCGGAGTGGTGCGTTCGGCTGCTGCCTCTCACCCTACTGATAATCAGCCTGCTGATCAATGGTCTCACCAAAAGTTGAAGCTCTGTGTGGCTCGGGATGACCATGCGGTCCCTCGCCGCCGCAGCCGAGACGGGGTGGTGTTGTTGAGGTCGTCTCACAAGGTTGATACCCGCGGGGAACGCCTCCGCACCGTCATGGCTGGCGGTACGGAGGCGACAACCTCACCGCGGAGTAACGGCAGGCTCCCGGGGTGCCGGCACCGTCGTACCCGACCGTGCGATCACCCCGTACGCCGACCACTGCGGCCAGCGTAAGCATGAAGCTTACTGATAGAAAGCATGCTTGTCACTATGTTGGCGGTTCCGTGCCCAGGATTCCTTCAGGCGGGCTGCGTCCTGTATCCGGGATGCGATCACTGCCTCAGGGTCGTCCGGACAACTCCTGATCGGACCGGCGACGGCGCGGACGCAGGCGCGTTGTCGCCCTTTATGTGCGACCGGATGCCGGCCATTGCACGTGGGGACGGAGTTGCAGATGGGGTTGATCTCTGCCCGGGGAGTGTATGTCACGTGGAGTCTCCCGGTCAGGATGGCCAGCATGCCTAAGCGATACGGGTAGATGGAGTGTCGTAGGGCGTGGCCGTGCTTGGACTGCCACATGCGGGGGCCTGGCTACCGCGCGCACCAGCTGCTCTCGTGACGCGAGCTGTGGGTGATGGCTACGACAAGGGCGCCGGACGGAATAACTAGAATGGCGCAATGAAAAGCATGTACCGCATTGGGCTTGTCCTCATCCCGGTTGGGGCAATCCTGGCCTTGGCAACCAAGGTGACATCGTCCCTGCAGAGACGCTACAGCGCGGACCCGGACATCGGTCTCGGCCTGCTTTTCTTGTTGGGTCTTGCGCTTTCCATCGTGGGGGTATGTCTGGCTCTCATCGCCCGCCACGGCATGCGGAACGAGAATGCGACGACCACCCCGTGACTACAGGCGCTTCGGGTTGCCTGAGGTGTCACGGGAGGAGCCGGGGCGGGTCAGCTCCGGCCCCTCCTCTCTTGTTCTGCTGCGCCGACTCTCTTCACTTCGACAGGCATGGTGAGTTTCCCGCCATGTCGCCATGCGCTGCCGTCATGGCGACCACGTGCTGCATGAGGTGTGCCGCCCTACATCGGGGTGTGGAGTAACGAAGCGCGGCGATAAGGTGTTGCGGGGACCCAACCCGTAGCGTTTTACGAATGCACAGAAGGCGCGCGAAGTGGAAGACCCGGCAGCGTCGCGACATGGCCTGGATCCTGGTGTTGCTGGCCGGGGTGCAGGTGGGTCTGCTGGCTGCGGTGATCGGCGTCCTGGTCGAAGACTTCGTGGTGGGCACTGTTGTTGCCTTGGTTCCGGGTGCTGTAGTGGTGGGGATCTGGTGGCGGCGGTTTCTGGACTAGCCCGGGCTGGGGGCATAGAAAAAGCCGGGCGGCCGCCCGGCTTTTTCTTCTGGGAGGCGCGGCCTGGTCAACCAGGCCTCCCGGGAAACGGTGGGTGTGAGCACGCCAGTTCCCACCTCCAGTATCCGCCACCCGCCAGTCCGTTCGCAAAAGTGACGACGATCTGTGAACGAGAGCTCCCACAACACTGCGATCTGTCGGTTCACACCGGCGACGGTTCGGGGTGACACCTCGGTTCTTGTGCTCCTCGATGTTGCTGGTGCGTGGTCGACCGGGCTTCGTGTTCGTTCCGCCTGACCCGATCGCAGGAGCGTGGCCTCGACACACCGGCGGGTGTCTGCTGCGCCCTGTGCAGGCTTTCGACCGACAAGGGCTACCAGGGCGCCGGGATCGGGGTGCACACCCCGATCAAGGGCTTCCACCTCGAAACCGACAGCCGGGCCTACAACGCGCTGGTCAGCGGCATGTGCGCCATCGGGGAACGCGCCAACGCGCTGCTGGGCCAACGCTGGGCCGCCCTGCGCCACGTCAGCCTCTCAGTCTCACGCATCGGGGACATCGTCGCTGCCGCTCTCGTGCCAACGAGCCGTGAGCACGGAACCCGGTAAGAAGACATCGTTGTGGATCTAGAGGAAAGTCATGGATTTGACTTTGCGAACGTCTTAGGGTTACGGCACGCTTCACCGGGTCGGCGGGGCGACCTCCGAGCTTGAGGAGCACGTCATGCGTCACAAGATCGTTCGAGGAATGGCTGCGGCTGGTTTCGCCGCCGTCATGAGTCTTTCCTCCCTCGCGCCGGCCGTATCGGCTACCGTGCCCGCGGCCACCGTCGGGTCTGCCGCGTTCCAGGGCGGGGAGTACGCTCCCATGGACCACAACCTGATCTGGATCCCTTGGGACGACACCATCTACTCCAGCTACAGCGCCTGCATGCGGCGCGGGGCCTACCTGGCCGGGGTCTACACCGACATCGTGGACTACCAATGCCGCAACCGGTCCACGGTCAATGTCCGTCCGACACGATTTGGGATGATGCTGGAGGTCAAGCGCTCCTAGGAACGTGGAGGAACCAGCGGTGGACAGTCAATCGAAGGACACACGGTTCGATCATCTGGTCCTGGCCGACGGGCAGGAGGCGGTGGCTGCCGGGCGTCTGGTGCGCGTGCAGCAGGAAGGACTCGGGTTGGTGTGGTGGCACCAGGAGTCGTGGCCCGTCGATCTTCTTCTGCCCGCCTCTGCGCCCGTCGTCGTCTTGTTCCCCCGGGGGCCTGGTCGGGAGGAAGAGCTGATCGACCGAATCGGTCACCGGGTGCTGGTCACCGGGGTGTGGTCCGACGGCAAGCTGTATGTGGACACCGTGACCGACATCATCCCGGCGGCGTCACCCCTGCGGTTGCCGGTGCAGTCACAGGATGCGCCGATGCACCCGGTGGACGAAGCCACCCGAGCCGTCGAGAGCCCTCTGTTCGAGGCCGGTGTCGTGCTGTGGCGATTCCGCCGGGTGGCCCCGGATGGGGTGGAAGAGGTCGTGGTCTCGGCCACCGATGTCACAGCGGCCCGGCGAGCCCTTCTGCCCGTGTACGGTGGGCGCCTGCGGGTGTACCAGAGCCCGTGGACCGCAGACGACCTCGCACGCCTGGACGCCGTTATCGCTGCTGTCGAGCCCACACGGCGTCATGCCGGTGGGGCCGGGGTGAGCCCGGAAGGCATCGTCTACCGGCGCCTGCTGCTGACCTACCTCGACCAGCAGCTGGCCACAACGCTGAGCGCGTTCCCGGAAGGCATGCTCAAGCTGGAGGTGCAGGCTCAACCACGCAGGTGAACTGCCAGTGACAAGGTCGTCGAGGGGCGACCGTGTGGCCCGCATCGCTGGGCTCATTTCATCGACTGGGACTGCCGCACGGATAGGTGTCGTTGACCTGGCTTGCCACTGGGGGCGGCCCCGAGGGATACGGCAGGTGCCCAAGCTCATGACCAGCAGGGGCTCTGCAAACGCTTTTTACATAAGGCCCGGCTACCGGAGGGTCTGTCCAGTTTTCGGTGTAACTCGGGTTGTTGATGTTCAGCGGCCACCGGCGGAGAGCCGGCCGTCGAAGGTGATCTCGAATGCGTTGAGTGCTGCCTTCCAGCGTTGGGTCCAGCGTGCCCGCCCCTTGCCGGTCGGGTCCAGGGCCATCACGGCGAGGTAGACGCACTTGAGCGCAGCCTGCTCGTTGGGGAAGTGGCCGCGGGCCCTGACAGCCTTGCGGATTCGGGCGTTGACGGACTCGATCGCATTCGTGGTGCACACGACCCGGCGAATCTCGCGGTCGAACTGCAGGAACGGCACGAACTCCGCCCAGGAATTCGACCAGAGCCTGACGATCGCCGGGTACTTCCGGCCCCACTTCTCCTGGAACTCCAAGAAGCGTTCCTCGGCCTCGGCCACGGTCGCGGCCTGATAGACGGGCTTGAGAGCTCGACCGGGTGCATCCCGCCTCGGCCGGCACCTTATCC
>NZ_LDNX01000027.1:0-14966 GCF_001027955.1 Kocuria sp. SM24M-10
GCGGCGCCGCTGCCGCCGCCGCGGACGGGGAGGCCGCCTCCGGCGGCGCGATCCTGACCCGGGAGCGGATCGTGATGGACGGCGGGGCGCGCAACGCCGAGCAGGCCATCGACGAGGCGGGCGGGCTGCTGGTCGCGGCCGGGGCGGTGACCGACGAGTACGTGACCTCCATGCACGAGCGCGAGTCCTCCGTGTCCACGTTCATGGGCAACGGGCTGGCGATCCCGCACGGCACCAACCAGGCCAAGGACAGCATCCGCTCCTCGGCCCTGTCGGTCGTGAAGTACCCCGAGGGCCTGGACTGGAACGGCAAGCCGGTGACCTGGGTGATCGGCATCGCCGGCAAGGACAACGAGCACCTGGCCATCCTGTCGCGGGTCGCGAAGATCTTCGGCAACAAGGAGAAGGTGCGGCAGCTGGACGAGGCGAGCACCGCCGACGAGGTGCTCGAGCTGCTCGGGAAGGTCAACGACTGACCTGGCGCCCGGCCTACGGGGTCCGCCCGGTTCCCGGGCGGGCCCCGTAGGCCGGGAACTCGGGCGGGCCGTGGCCCCGAGGGCTCCGGCGCGGCCCCGGAGCGGGCCGTCGGGCCGGGCCCGTTCCGGGGACACGGCGCCGCGGCCGTCCCCGGAAATGGGGTCCGCGCCCCCGGTCCGGCGCGCCCGGTCGGCACGGATCCATGCGGTAGCCTGAGGCGCATGTGTGGAATTGTTGGATATGTGGGCCCCTCCTCCCAGGCCGCGGACGAGCGCGGCACCTCCTCCGGGCACGACGCCCTGGACGTCCTCGTGGAAGGCCTGCGGCGCCTCGAGTACCGCGGCTACGACTCCGCGGGTGTCGCGGTGCTCTCGAACGGCAGCGTCGGCTTCCGCAAGAAGGCCGGCAAGCTGCTGAACCTCGAGCAGGAGCTGGGCGAGCGCCCCCTGCCGCCCTCGACCACGGGCATCGGGCACACCCGCTGGGCCACCCACGGCGGCCCGTCCGACACCAACGCCCACCCGCACGTCGTCGACGGCGGCCGGCTGGCCGTGATCCACAACGGCATCATCGAGAACTTCGCGGAGATCAAGCGCGAACTGGTCGAGAAGGGCCACGAGTTCGCCTCGGAGACCGACACCGAGGTGGCCGCCGCACTGCTGGCCGACACCTACAACGACCTCGGCGACCAGGACCTCACCACCGCCATGCAGGTCGCCTGCCGTCGGCTCGAGGGCGCGTTCACCCTCCTCGCCGTGCACGTGGACCACCCCGGCCACGTCGTCGCCGCCCGCCGCAACTCCCCGCTGGTGCTCGGCCTCGGCGAGGGCGAGAACTTCCTGGGCTCCGACGTCTCCGGGTTCATCGACTACACCCGCAGCGCCGTCGAGCTCGGCCAGGACCAGGTCGTGACCATCACGGCCGACGACTACGAGATCACCGACTTCCACGGCAACCGGGCGCAGGGCAAGCCCTTCGAGGTGCTGTGGGACGCCGCCGCGGCCGAGAAGGGCGGCTTCCCCTCCTTCATGGAGAAGGAGATCAACGAGCAGCCCTCCGCCGTGGAGCAGACCCTGATGGGCCGCACCGACCCGGACGGCAACCTCGTCCTCGACGAGCTGAAGATCGACGAGTCCGTGCTCCGTGCGGTGGACAAGATCGTCGTCGTCGCCTGCGGCACCGCCGCCTACGCCGGGCAGGTCGCCCGCTACGCCATCGAGCACTGGTGCCGGATCCCCACCGAGGTGGAGCTCGCCCACGAGTTCCGCTACCGCGACCCGATCGTCAACGAGCGCACCCTGGTGGTGGCCCTGTCCCAGTCGGGCGAGACCATGGACACCCTCATGGCGGTCCGGCACGCCCAGGAGCAGGGGGCCAAGGTCGTGGCGATCTGCAACACCAACGGCTCCACCATCCCGCGCGAGGCCGACGCCGCGCTCTACACGCACGCCGGGCCCGAGATCGCGGTGGCCTCGACCAAGGCGTTCCTGGCCCAGATCACCGCCGCCTACCTCCTGGGGCTCTACCTCGCCCAGCTGCGCGGCAACAAGTACAAGGACGAGATCGCCGGGATCCTCGCCGAGCTCGAGGCCATGCCCGCCAAGATCCAGCAGGTCATCGACGCCCAGGACGCGGTCAAGGACCTCGCCCAGTCGATGAAGGACGCGGCCTCCGTGCTGTTCCTCGGCCGCCACGTCGGCTACCCGGTGGCCCTGGAGGGCGCCCTGAAGCTCAAGGAGATCGCCTACATCCACGCCGAGGGCTTCGCCGCCGGCGAGCTCAAGCACGGCCCGATCGCGCTGATCGAGGAGGGCCAGCCCGTCTTCGTGATCGTGCCCTCCCCGCGCGGCCGCGACTCCCTGCACTCGAAGGTGGTCTCCAACATCCAGGAGATCCGGGCCCGCGGCGCGGTGACCATCGTCATCGCCGAGGAGGGGGACGAGGCCGTCGCGGACTACGCGAACCACATCTTCCGCGTCCCGCAGTCCTCGGTGCTGCTCCAGCCGCTGCTCACCACGGTGCCGCTGCAGATCTTCGCCTGCGAGCTCGCCACCGCCAAGGGCTACGACGTGGACCAGCCGCGCAACCTCGCGAAGTCCGTCACCGTCGAGTAGCCGCCCGCCGGACACCGGCCCGTCGCCCCGTTCCCGGGGCGGCGGGCCGGTGGTCGTCGGAGGCCCCGGCCGGGTGTGGCTAGGGTGGGGGCATGATCATCGGCACCGGCATCGACGTGGTGGACATCGCCCGCTTCGAGGAGCAGATCGCCCGCACCCCCGGCCTCGTGGCCCGGCTGTTCACCCCGCTCGAGCGGGACCTGCACGTCCGGTCGCTCGCGGCGCGCTTCGCGGCGAAGGAGGCGGCGGCCAAGGCGCTCAAGGCGCCGCCCGGCATGATCTGGCAGCACTGCTGGATCGAGAACCACCCCTCCGGCGCCCCGGTGCTGTGCACGGAGGGGACCGTGGCGGAGGAGGCCCGACGGCAGGGCATCGACCGGTGGCACCTGACCATGACCCACGACGGCGGGATCGCAATGGCCATGGTCATCGCCGAGCGCACCGGGGAGCCCGGGGGCGCCGCGCCCACCGGGGCGAGTGCGGCGGAGTCCGCCGGGACCGGGGCGGCGTCGTGATCGCGGCGTACACGGGCGCGCAGGTGCGCGACGCGGAGGCGCCCTTCCTGGCCCGGGGGGAGGGCCCCGCCCTGATGCGCCGCGCCGCCCACGGCCTGGCCCTGGCCTGCGCGGAGCGCCTGCGCGCCCGCCGCGGCCGGGTGGCCGGAGCCCGGGTGGTCGTCCTGACGGGCACCGGGAACAACGGCGGGGACGGACTGTGGGCCGGGGCCGAGCTGGCCCGGCGCGGAGCCTCCGTGCTGGCCGTGGCGGTCGGGGACCGGCTGCACCCCGAGGGCGCCGCGGCCCTCGCCGCGGCCGGCGGGCGCGTCCTGCCGCTGGCGGACGCCCCGGAGGGGGAGGGGCCCGCGCGCGTGCTCGCCGCCGACCTGGTGCTCGACGCCGTGCTCGGCACCGGCGCCCGCGGCGGGCTGCGCGGGGCCGCCGCGGACCTCGTCCGGGCGGTGCTGGAGCGGTGGCCGGAGCGGGACGCCCCGCTGGTCGTGGCCTGCGACGTCCCCTCCGGGGTCTCGGCCGACACGGGCGCCGTCACCGGACCGGTGCTCCCCGCGGACCTGACGGTGAGCTTCGGCGGCGCGAAGGCCGGGCTCCTCCTGCCCCCGGGCGATCGCTCCTGCGGGGAGGTGCGCACCGTGCGGATCGGCATCGAGGACGCCCTGCCCGACCCGGCGCTGCGCCGGCTCGAGCCTGGCGACGTCGCGGCGCTGTGGCCGCGGCCCGGCGCGGCGTCCCACAAGTACTCCCGGGGCGTGGTCGGCGTCGTGGCCGGCTCGCCCACGTACCCCGGCGCCGCCCTGATGTGCACCCGGGCCGCCGTGGACGCCGGCGCCGGCATGGTCCGCCACCTCGGCGACGCCGCGACCCGCTCGCTGGTCTGCCTGACCAGCCCGGAGGTGGTCGCCTCCGAGGACCACCCCGCCGACGTGCACGTCCAGGCGTGGGTCGTGGGCCCGGGCGCGGTGGGCGACCCCGCGCAGGAGTCGCGGATCGGGGCCGTCCTCGCCGGCGGGCTGCCCGCCGTCGTGGACGCCGGTGCGCTCACGGCCGCGGCGCGCGCCGCGGCCGAGGGCGGTCTCGGCCCCGGGAAGGTGCTCACCCCGCACGCCGGGGAGCTGGAGCAGGTCCTCGCCTGGCTGGCCGCCCTGCGGGGGGACGCGGACGCCCCCGACCGCGCCGCGATCGAGGCCGAGCCCGCCCGGTGGGCGCGCGCGGCCGCGGAGGCCACCGGCGCCGTGGTCGTGCTCAAGGGCGCCACCACCCTGGTGGCCGCCCCGGACGGCACGCTGCTCTCCCAGGCGGACGGGAGTCCCTGGCTGGCCACGGCCGGCAGCGGGGACACCCTCGCGGGGATCATGGGCGCCGCGCTCGCCGGCTGCGCCGAGGACCCGGACGCGTTCGCCGCCGCCGGGGACTGGGCCCGCGGGGACGCCCGCCTCGCGGTGGCGGCCGCGCTCGCCGTGGCCGTCCACGGGTACGCCTCCCGCCTGGACGGTCTCGGGCCCGTGCCGCCCACGGTCCTCGCCGGCAACGTCCGGCGGGTGCTGCGCTCCCGCGCCTGAGCCGCGCACCCGGCTCGGTGGGCGGCTCGGCCCCCGGGCGGCCACGGCAGCCGCCCGACCCCGCTAAGGTTAAGCGCACTTGCCCCGAACACCAGCCCGCTGACGGTGACCCCTGCCCGGCGGTACGACAGGAGATCCCATGGAAGTCTGGCCCGGCCAGCCCTATCCCCTCGGCGCCACCTTCGACGGCACCGGCACCAACTTCGCGCTCTTCAGCGAGGTCGCCGAGAAGGTCGAACTGTGCCTGTTCGACGACGACGGGACGGAGACCCGCATCGAGGTCGACGCGCAGGACGGCTACGTCTGGCACTGCTACCTGCCCACGGTCCAGCCCGGCCAGCGCTACGGCTACCGGGTGCACGGGCCGTGGAACCCCGCGGCGGGCCAGCGCTGCAACCCCTCCAAGCTGCTGCTCGACCCCTACGCGAAGGCGATCGCGGGCGAGTTCGACTGGGCCCAGCCGCTGTTCTCCTACGACTTCGGCGCCGAGGACTCCCTCAACGAGGAGGACTCGGCCCCGCACATGGCCATGGGCGTGGTGATCAACCCGTTCTTCAACTGGGAGGGCGACCGCACCCCGCGCACGCCGTACCACAAGTCCGTGATCTACGAGGCGCACGTGAAGGGCCTCACCCAGCAGCACCCGGACGTCCCGGAGGAGCAGCGCGGCACCTACGCCGGCGTGGCCCACCCCTCGGTCATCGCCCACCTGCAGAAGCTCGGCGTCACGGCCATCGAGCTAATGCCCGTGCACCAGTTCGTGCAGGACAGCACGCTGCTCGAGAAGGGCCTGCGCAACTACTGGGGCTACAACACGATCGGCTTCTTCGCCCCGCACAACGAGTACAACTCCACCAACGACCTCGGCGGCCAGGTCCAGGAGTTCAAGGCCATGGTGCGCGCCCTGCACCAGGCGGACATCGAGGTCATCCTCGACGTGGTGTACAACCACACCGCCGAGGGCAACCACATGGGCCCCACGCTGTCCATGAAGGGCATCGACAACCAGGCCTACTACCGCACGGTGGAGGGCGACGAGAAGTTCTACATGGACTACACGGGCACCGGCAACTCCCTCAACGTCCGGCACCCGCACTCCCTGCAGCTCATCATGGACTCCCTGCGCTACTGGGTGACCGAGATGCACGTGGACGGCTTCCGCTTCGACCTCGCCGCCACCCTGGCCCGCGAGTTCTACGACGTGGACAAGCTCTCCACGTTCTTCGAGCTCGTCCAGCAGGACCCGGTCGTCTCCCAGGTCAAGCTGATCGCCGAGCCGTGGGACATCGGCCCCGGCGGCTATCAGGTGGGCAACTTCCCGCCGCAGTGGACCGAGTGGAACGGCAAGTACCGGGACACGGTCCGCGACTTCTGGCGCGGCGAGCCGGCGACCCTCGGCGAGTTCGCCTCCCGGATCACGGGCTCCGCGGACCTCTACGAGCACAGCGGCCGGCGGCCCTTCGCGTCGATCAACTTCGTCACGGCCCACGACGGCTTCACGCTGCGGGACATCGTCTCTTACAACGAGAAGCACAACGACGCCAACGGCGAGGACAACAACGACGGGGAGTCCCACAACCGCTCCTGGAACTGCGGCGTCGAGGGCCCCACCGACGACCCGGAGATCCTGGCGCTGCGCGCCCGCCAGCAGCGCAACTTCCTCGCCACCCTGCTGCTGTCCCAGGGCACGCCCATGGTCCTGCACGGGGACGAGCTGGGCCGGAGCCAGGACGGCAACAACAACACCTACTGCCAGGACAACGAGCTGTCCTGGATCGACTGGGAGGCGATGGACGGCCCGCTCACCGAGTTCACCGCCGCGGTCACCCAGCTGCGCCACCAGCACCCCACGTTCCGCCGGTCGAACTTCTTCGACGGCCGGCCCGTGGAGATGGACGAGGACGACACCGGGCGGCCGATGCCCGACATCGCGTGGCTGAACACCGACGGCTCCCCGATGAAGCCCGCCGACTGGGACGAGCCGCTGTCCCGGTCGCTGGGCATGTGGCTCAACGGCCACGGCATCGCGGGGGTGGACATGCGCGGGCAGCCCATCACGGACGTCAACTTCATCGTGTACTTCAACTCCAACCCGGAGCCCGTGAAGTACAAGCTGCCGCCGGCCCGCTACGGCCGGCAGTGGGAGGAGATCCTGGACACCGCCGGCAAGCACTCCGACGGGCAGATCCGCAAGGCCCGCAGCTCGATCACCCTGGAGGGCAAGTCCACGGTCGTGCTGCGCGCCTACGAGGCCCCCGAGGAGGAGCCCGACGCGTCGGTCGCCGCCTCCGTGGCGGTGTACTCGAGGACGCCCGCGGACCAGTGAGCTGAGGCGCCGGCAGACTGTCGACCCGGACACGGGTCGACAGCCTGCTGGCGTTTCCGGGGCCGGGCCGACAGACTGGAGCGGTGCGCACACCTATCTCGACCTACCGACTCCAGATCACCTCCGACCTGACGCTGGACCGCGCGGCCGGGCTCGTGGACTACCTCCACGACCTCGGTGCGGACTGGGTCTACCTGTCCCCGATCCTGCGGGCCGTCGACGGCTCGGACCACGGCTACGACGTCGCGTCCCCGGCCGAGGTGGACCCCGTCCGCGGCGGCCCCGCCGGGCTCAGGGCGCTCGCCGACGCCGCCCACGGCCGCGGCATGGGCGTGCTGGTCGACATCGTCCCGAACCACCAGGGCGTGGCCGTCCCGCAGCAGAACCCGTGGTGGTGGTCCCTGCTCGAGCAGGGGCGGGACTCGCCCTACGCGGACGCCTTCGACGTCGAATGGGGGGCCGGCGGCGGCAAGGTGCTGATCCCGGTGCTCGGCGACGGCGACGAGGAGCTGGCGCAGCTGCGCGTCGAGGACGGCACCCTGCGCTACTACGACAATGTCTACCCCCTCGCGGAGGGCACCTGGGCCGCGGGCGACGACCCGCAGGACGTCCACGCACGCCAGCACTACGAGCTGATCAACTGGCGCCGCGGCGACGCCGAGCTGAACTACCGCCGCTTCTTCACCGTGGCCACGCTCGCCGGGGTGCGCGTGGAGGACCCGGAGGTCTTCGACGAGTCCCACGCCGAGATCAAACGCTGGATCGACGAGGGCCTCGTCGACGGGCTGCGCATCGACCACCCCGACGGGCTGCGGGACCCGCGGCAGTACCTCGAGCGGCTCAAGGAGCTCACCGGCGGCGCCTATGTCGTCGTGGAGAAGATCCTGGAGCCCGGGGAGCGGCTGCCCGGGGACTGGGCCACGGCTGGCACCACGGGCTACGACGCCCTGGGCGTGCTCGACCGGCTGCTCACCGACCCGGCGGGGGAGTACGCCCTCACCAGCCTCGACGCCCGCCTGCGCGGCGGGGAGCCGGTGCACTGGGAGGAGATGATCCACGGCACCAAGCGCGCCATGGCCGACAACGCCCTGCACGCCGAGGTCCTGCGCCTGGCCCGGTCGGTCCCCGCCGGCGCCGGGCTCGGCCACGACGAGGCCGTGGACGCCCTCGCGGAGATCCTGGCGAACTTCCCCGTCTACCGCAGCTACCTCCCCGAGGGCGCCGAGCACCTGCGCGCCGCCCTCGACGCCGCCCGGGCGCGGCGTCCCGACCTCGCCGGACCGATCGGCACCCTGGGGGAGCTGCTCGGGGCCGAAGCCACGGACGACGCCGAGCTCGGCGAACTGGCCCGCCGCTTCCAGCAGACCTCGGGGATGGTCATGGCCAAGGGCGTGGAGGACACCGCGTTCTACCGCTTCCCCCGCCTGACCTCCCTCACCGAGGTGGGCGGCGACCCCTCGCACTTCGCCGTGACGCCCGAGGAGGCCCACGCCGAGCTCGGCCGCCGGGCCGCCGAGGAGCCGCTGGCCATGACCGCCCTGTCCACGCACGACACCAAGCGCTCGGAGGCCGTGCGCGCGCGGATCACGGTCCTGTCCGAGGCCGGCGAGCAGTGGGCCGGCGTGGTGGGCACCGCGAAGAAGCTCGCCGAGGAGGCCGGCGTGCGGGTGGACGACGGCCCGCTGGTGAACCTCGTGCTGCAGGCCGTGGTGGGCGCCTGGCCGCTCTCCCAGGAGCGCACCGTGGACTACGCGCTCAAGGCCGCCCGCGAGGCCGGCAGCTCGACCGCCTGGGTGGACGGGGACGCGGACTTCGAGGACCGGCTCGTGCGGTTCATCGAGCTGGTCTTCCACGACCCCGAGATCCGGGCCGTGGTGGAGGGCTTCGCCCAGCACGTCACCGAGGCCGGCTGGAGCAACGGGCTCGCCGCCAAGCTGGTCCAGCTCACGATGCCCGGCGTCCCCGACGTCTACCAGGGCTCCGAGCTGTGGGCCGAGTCCCTCGTGGACCCGGACAACCGCCGCCCGGTGGACTTCGAGGCCCGGGCCGCGATGCTCGCCCGGCTGGACACCCCCGTGGGCGGGACCGTCGAGGGCATCCCGGCCGTGGGCCCCGACGCCGCCGCCAAGCTGCTCGTCACCAGCCGGGCCCTCCGGCTGCGCCGCGACCACCCGGAGCTGTTCACCGGCTACACCCCGCTGGAGGCCTCCGGCCCGCGGGCCGAGCACGTGTTCGCCTTCGACCGCGGCGGCGCCGTGACCGTGGCCACCCGCCTTCCCCTGGGCCTCGCGGTCCGGGGCGGCTTCACCGACGAGACCCTCGAGCTGCCCGAGGGCGACTTCGAGGACGTGCTCACCCACCGCCCGCACACGGGCACCGTGGCGCTGTCCGCCCTGCTGTCCGACTACCCCGTGGCGCTGCTGCGCCGGAAGGACTCCTGAACCCCCATGAACACCCGTGAGCACCTGAACCGCTTCGACGTCTGGGCCCCGCACGCCCGGTCCGTGACCGTGCGGATCGAGGGCGAGGACCACGCCATGGTCCCCGCCGCGTCCCTGCCCGCGGGCTCCCCCGAGGGGCCCGCCGCCCGCCGCGACGGCTGGTGGACCCTGCCCGACGACGCCGACGTCCCCACGGGCACCGTCCGCTACGGCTACGTCCTGGGCAAGACCTTCGACGAGGGCACCGCCGAGGAGCGCTCGCAGGTCTCCGAGGTCCTGCCCGACCCCCGCTCGCGCCGCCAGCCGCAGGGCGTGCACGACCTGTCCTGCACCTTCGACCCCTCCGCGCACCGGTGGGGCGACACCGCGTGGACGGGCCGGACCCTCGCGGGCTCGGTGATCTACGAGCTGCACCTCGGCACCTTCACGCCCGCCGGCACGCTCGACGCGGCGGTCGAGCGGCTCGACCACCTCGTGGAGCTCGGCGTGGACTTCGTGGAGCTGCTGCCCGTCAACGGCTTCAACGGCGAGCACAACTGGGGCTACGACGGCGTCCTCTGGTACACCGTGGACGAGTCCTACGGCGGGCCCGCGGCCTACCAGCGTTTCGTGGACGCGTGCCACCAGCGCGGGATCGGCGTGATCCAGGACGTGGTCTACAACCACCTGGGCCCGTCCGGGAACTACCTGCCCCTCTTCGCCGACTACTTCAAGCCCGGCTCCAGCACCTGGGGCGACCTCATCAACCTCGACGGCTGGGGCTCGGACGGGGTGCGCGACTACATCCTCGACAACGTGGAGATGTGGCTGCGCGACTACCACGTGGACGGGTTCCGCCTCGACGCCGTGCACGCGCTGCAGGACCACCGGGCCGTGCACATCCTCGAGGAGATCGCCGAGCTCGTGGAGCGGGTGGGCGTGGAGACGGGCAAGCCGCTGTTCACGGTGGCCGAGTCGGACCTCAACGACCACCGGATGATCACGCCGACCACGGCCCACGGCCTGGGCATGACCGGGCAGTGGCTCGACGACTTCCACCACGCCGCGCACGTGGCGCTGACCGGGGAGACCCAGGGCTACTACGCGGACTTCGCCGCGCTGGGGACCCTCGACAAGGTCATGCGCGACGCGTTCTACCACGACGGCACCATGTCGGTGTTCCGCGGCCGCCACCACGGCCGGCCGGTCGACAAGCAGCGGGTGCGCCCGTGGCAGTTCGTCACCTGCATCCAGAACCACGACCAGGTGGGCAACCGGGCCGCCGGGGACCGGATCAGCGCGAGCCTCTCGGCCGACCAGCAGGTGCTCGGCGCCGCCGTGCTGCTCACCCAGCCGTTCACCCCCATGCTGTTCATGGGGGAGGAGTGGGGCGCGTCCACCCCGTGGCAGTTCTTCACCGCCCACCCCGAGCCCGAGCTCGGCGAGGCCGTGGCGAAGGGCCGCAAGGCGGAGTTCGCCTCGATGGGCTGGGACGAGTCCACGGTCCCGGACCCCCAGGCGCCCAGCACCTTCACCGACTCGAAGCTGGACTGGGACGAGCCCGGCCGGGGCGAGCACGCCCGGGTGCTGGCCGCCTACCGCGAGCTCATCGCGCTGCGGCGCGCGGTGCCCGAGCTCACGGACCCGCGGTTCGCGACCATCGACACCGACCACGACGAGGACGCCCGCTGGTTCGTGCTCCGCCGGGCCACGGCGCCGGGCTCCGACCACGGGGTCGCCGTCGTCCTCAACTTCGGGGCGGACCCCGTCGAGGTGCCCGTTCCGGGAGCGGCCGACGCCGAGGTGCTGTTCCGCTCCGGCGAGGTGTCCCTCACCGCGGGGGCCGACGGCGGCGCCGTCGCCGCGCTGCCCGCCCACGGCGCGGCGGTGGTGCGGTACTGACCCGCCGCGCCCCGTCCGCCCCACCGTCCACCGACCCGCGAAAGGCCACTGTGCTCACCTACGGACCCGATGCCCGCTACCTCGCCGCCGAGGACCGCTACGAGACCATGCCCTTCCGGCGCGTGGGGGACTCCGGGCTCAAGCTGCCCGCGATCTCCCTGGGCCTGTGGCACAACTTCGGCGACGACAAGCCGCTCGCCACCCAGCGGGCCACGCTGCGCCGCGCCTTCGACCTCGGCGTGACCCACTTCGACCTCGCCAACAACTACGGCCCGCCGGCCGGCGCCGCCGAGCTGAACTTCGGCAGGATCCTGCGGGAGGACTTCGCGCCGTACCGGGACGAGCTGGTGATCTCCTCGAAGGCCGGCTGGGACATGTGGCCGGGGCCCTACGGCTTCGGCGGCTCGCGCAAGTACCTGCTGTCCTCCCTGGACCAGTCCCTGCAGCGGATGGGCTTGGACCACGTGGACGTGTTCTACCACCACCGCCCGGACCCGGACACGCCGCTCGAGGAGACGATGCGGGCCCTCGACCACGTCGTGCGCTCAGGGCGGGCGCTGTACGTGGGGATCTCCTCCTACAACGCGGAGCTGACCCAGCGCGCCCAGCAGATCGTGCGCGAGCTCGGCACCCCGCTGCTGATCCACCAGCCCTCCTACTCGATGCTCAACCGGTGGGTCGAGGCCCCGGGTCCCTCGGGGACCTCGCTGCTGGGGGCGCTGACCGAGGCCGGCATGGGCTCGATCGTGTTCTCCCCGCTGGCTCAGGGCATGCTCACGGACCGCTACCTCGACGGCATCCCGGAGGGCTCCCGGGCCGCGGCCGAGAAGTCCCTGGACCCCGAGTGGCTCTCGGACACGACCCTGGAGAAGGTCCGCGGCCTGCACGAGATCGCCGCCGCCCGCGGGCAGAGCCTGGCCCAGATGGCGATCGCGTGGGTGCTGCGGGAGCAGCAGGACGGGCAGGTGACCACGGCCCTCGTGGGCGCCTCCTCCCCGGAGCAGCTCGAGGACAGCGTGGGCGCGGTGCGCAACCTCGCGTTCACCCCCGGGGAGCTGGAGGCCATCGACCGGCTGGCCACCGACTCCGACATCAACATCTGGGCGGGCGCCCAGGACTCCAAGCACGCATGAGCCGCGGGGCCCGGTAGACCGTGGAGGTCTCGCAGTACCTCGCCCTGCTGGGCCTGTGGATCGCCGGGATCGTGGCCCCCGGCCCGGACGTGCTGGTGATCCTGCGCAACTCGTCGCTGGGCTCCCGCACGGCCGGCGTGCTCACGGCCGTGGGCGTGATGACCGGCAACCTCGTGTGGATCACGCTGTCCCTCACGGGCGTCACCGTCCTGATCAGCCAGGCCGACACCGTGCAGCTGCTCATCCAGGTGGCGGGGGCGCTGTTCCTCGGCTGGCTGGGGGTGAGCGGGATCCGGGCCGGGCTCGCCGCCCGGACGGCGCCGGCGGCCGTGCCGGCGGGAGGGGCTCCGCCCACGGGGCCCGCCGCGTCCACGGCGCCGCCGGGTGCGGTGCCGCGCGGGCGTGCGCCCGGCCCGGCCCGGGCGTTCGTGCTGGGGCTCGTCACCAACCTCTCGAACGCGAAGGCCATCATCTTCTTCGTGGCGCTGTTCGCCAACGTGGTCCCGGCCGGGGCCCGCTGGTGGGAGACCGCCCTGGTCTTCGTGCTGCTGGTGGCGGTGGGCCTCGCCTGGTTCACCGCCGTGGCGTGGATGGGCTCCGTCGAACGACTGGCGGTGACCTTCCGCCGCCACGGCGCCGCCGTGGAGCTGGCCTCCGGCGCCCTGTTCCTGGTGCTCGCCCTGGCACTGCTGGTGAGCGCGCTGTGAGTATCACCCCTGCCGGCGGTCATCTGCCGCCGGGGGTTTCCTCGCGCGCCGGCCGGTGATAGGAACTAAGCATCCTTATTTCCGGTGCGGCCGCTCTCCGGCGGCTCCGGGCCCGTCCACAGGAGGAGAAGCGCGATGTCCGACAACGAGTACCTGACCCGCTCCATCCACGACCTCACCGCGGCCGCATGGTTCGGTGGCTCCCTCATGGGCGCCGTCGGGCTCAACGGGGCGGCCGCGGCCGCCCAGGACCCGCAGGAGCGCACGCGCCTGTCCAACCTCGGATGGAAGAAGTGGGCCCCGCTCCAGGCGGCGGCGCTGGTCGCCCACGGCGTCGCCGGCGCGGCGCTCATCGCCCAGAACAAGGGCCGGCTGGCCACCCAGGAGGGCGTCGGCGGGGCGACGACCTCCAAGGCCCTGATCACCGTGGTGGGCGCCGGGGTCACGGCCTACTCCCGCGTGCTCGGCAAGAAGATCGAGAAGCTCTCGGACGAGGGCGCGCAGGGCGCCACCGAGCCCCGCCCGGACGCCTCCCCGGAGCTGGCCTCCGCCCAGAAGCAGCTGAAGGTGATCCAGTGGGTGATCCCCGCCCTGGCGGGCACCGTGGTGGTCCTCGGGGCCAAGCACGGCGAGATGCAGCGGCCGCGCAACGTGCTCCAGGGCTGGCTGCGCTGACCGGCGGCCCACCCGCGGAAACGGCCCGTCCCTCCGGGGGTCGGGCCGTTTCCCGTGGCGGGGTCTAGACTTGGGGGGTTTGAGTCCTCCCCGCCGCACCGGACGCCGTCGACGACGTCGCCGCGGCCCGAGCCGCCGGGCGGGGGGCGGACGATCCACGACGAAGGAGAATCGTGTCTCATCATCCGATCCGAGTGGCGGTGGCCGGTGTCGGCAACTGCGCCTCGTCCTTGATCCAGGGCGTGCACTTCTACGCCGATGCCGACCCGGGGCAGACCGTGCCGGGGCTGATGCACGTGGTGTTCGGGGACTATCACGTCTCCGATGTGCAGTTCGTGGCCGCCTTCGACGTGGACGCGGCGAAGGTGGGGGTGGATCTGTGCGAGGCGATCGGCGCCGGGCGGAACAACACGCTGGCCTTCGCCTCGGTGCCGCACACCGGGGTGACCGTCCAGCGCGGGCCGACCCTGGACGGGTTGGGGGCCTATTACCGGGAGATGATCCAGGAGTCGGCGGCCGAGCCGGTCGATGTCGCCGCCGCGCTGCGGGAGGCGCAGGTGGATGTGCTGGTGTCCTATCTGCCGGTGGGCTCGGAGGCCGCCGACCGGTTCTACGCCCAGGCGGCCCTGGACGCGGGGGTGGCCTTCGTCAACGCGCTGCCGGTGTTCATCGCCTCCACCGAGGAGTGGGCGCAGAAGTTCACCGCCGCGGGGGTGCCGATCGTGGGCGATGACATCAAGTCCCAGATCGGGGCGACGATCACCCACCGGGTGCTGGCCAAGCTCTTCGAGGACCGCGGGTACGTGCTGGACCGGACGTATCAGCTCAACGTGGGCGGGAACATGGACTTCATGAACATGCTCGAGCGCACCCGGTTGGAGTCGAAGAAGATCTCCAAGACCCAGGCGGTGACCTCCAACGTGGTGCGGGAGTTCGGCACCGAGGAGGTGCACATCGGGCCCTCGGACCACGTGCCGTGGCTCAACGACCGGAAGTTCGCCTTCGTGCGTCTGGAGGGTCACGGGTTCGGGGACGCCCCGATCTCCTTGGAGTACAAGCTGGAGGTGTGGGACTCCCCGAACTCGGCCGGGGTGATCATCGACGCGATCCGGGCGGCGAAGATCGGGCTGGACCGCGG
>NZ_LDNX01000028.1:0-12779 GCF_001027955.1 Kocuria sp. SM24M-10
GCCGCGCGCGGGCGGGACCGCCCGGTCCCGCCCGCGCCACGGCCCACGCAGGGCCGGGTGCGCGGGCCGCCCGACGCCGGGCGTTCCGCGCCGCCGCCGTCACTCCGTGCGGGTGGTCTGCTCCGGCAGCGTCTCCCAGAAGCTGGTGTCGGCGGTCCCGATCGACCCGTCCCCGATCGCCCGGGCCGTCTCCGTGAGGGTCAGCACCGTCTGGCGGATCAGGTAGCCGTTGCTGCGGGCGCCGAGGATGTAGTCCTCGCGGTAGTGGTCGGACATCCCGCGCATCTCGAACAGCAGCGTGGCCACCCCGTACTCGACCGCGATCCCGTTGCGGCTGATGGTCTCGGCCGTCCCGCCGACGTACTTGCCGAGCCGGCCCCAGCCGGTGGGCTCGATCGCGGCGTGCACCACGGCGCCGAGCTGCTGCGAGCGCCGGACGAGCTCGGGGTCGGCGTTCGGCGTCGTCGGGTACAGGATCGAGCCGGAGACGAGCTCCCCGTCCACCTCGGACTGCGTGCCCTGGTGGTGCAGGTCGATCATGTAGTCGATGTCGTAGGCGCCCAGCACGTTCTGGTGCAGCGCCTGCGTCTCGGGCTGCGTGCGGGCGACGTGGTCGCGGTTGAGGTCGATCCCGTTGGCGTTGTACCGGGTGAGGTGGCGGTCCTTGGCCAGGTAGTCGTCGAGCGGGAAGTCGACGTCGCCCATCGCGCCGTCCGGGTTGAGCATGGGCACCACGAGGATGTTCACGTTCCGGAGCAGGTCGGCGGACTTGCCGGTGCCCAGGGCCTTGATGAAGCTGAGCGCCCCTTCGGTGGTGAGCTGCTCGTTGCCGTGCTGCTGGGTCAGGTACAGGATCGTGGGGTTCTCGGGGTCGGAGACGTACTCGGCGAGGTAGAGGTCCCGGCCCTTGACGGACTGGCCGATGACCTTCAGCTCGAGCGCGTCCTGGCGCGCGTCCTGGTCCTGCAGCTCCGCGGCCAGGTCCTCGTAGGTGCTGAGGTGGGCGGTCGTGTACTGGCCGTTGCCGGGGTTGGGGCCCTCGCCCACGGCGGTGGCGGGCGCGGTGACGGCGCCGCCGGCGGCGAGCAGGGCCGCCAGGGCGAGGGCGGAGGTCAGACGTGCGGTGCGGGCGTGTTCCATGGGGGGCTCCTGAGGGGGGTTGGAGGGAGTCCCAGGGTATGGCGCGGACGTGATCCGGACAACAGTGCCGTCCCCGCCGCCCCCGGCGCGGGCGGGGCCCCGTGACAGGATGGGCCGTGGAACGACCGGGCGAGCGGAGGGCGGACGATGGGCGAGCAGCCGGGAACCCCGGGACGGCGCCGGCTGACCGAGCGGGTGCTCGGCGGCGGGGAGAACCCCGATCCCCGGTTCACCCTGGCCAACGAGCGCACGTTCCTCGCCTGGATCCGGACCGCGCTGGCGTTCCTGGCCGGCGGGATCGCGATCGAGGCGTTCACCGCGGAGCTGTTCGACGAGGCCGTCCGGACGTTTCTCGCGGTCGTCCTGCTGGTGCTGAGCATGCTGGTCAGCGCGGGCGCCACGTTCCGCTGGATCGGGGTCGAGCGGAGCATGCGGCGCGGGGCCCCTCTGCCCCTGCCCCTGATCGCGCCGGTGCTCGCGGTGGGCGGGGCGATCGCGGCGGGAGTCCTCGTCGTCGTCGTCCTGCAGGGCTGAGATGGCGCGCCCGCGGAGCCGCCGGTCCGCCCCGCCGCCGGAGCGCCCGCACGCGGACCTGGGCCTGCAGCCCGAGCGGACCACCATGGCCTGGGGGCGGACCCTGATGTCCTTCGTGGTGGTCTCGGCGGTCTTCCTGCGCTGGCTCCCCCAGCACGGGCCGTTCGTGCTGGTGCTCTTCGGGCTGGCGGTGCTCACGGCCGGGTCGATCTACCTGACCCAGCGGCCGCGGTACGCGCGCAGCGCCCGCGGGATCTCCCGGGAGGAGTCGGCCCCGGAGGCAGGGGCGGTGCTGGCCACCGCGCTCGCCGTGCTCGTGCTCGGCGCGCTCGGCGTCTGGGTGGTGCTCGTCCTCGTCTGACCCCGAGCTGCTGCGCCGAGCTGGCGCATGGCGGCGACCGCGCTCCGGTCGCCGCCACGTGCCAGCTCGGCGCGGGGGGTCAGTCGATGAGGTCGCGGACCACGATGGTGTCGTCGCGGTCCGGGCCCACGCCGATGGCGGACATCCGGGTGCCGCTCATCGACTCGAGCGCCTCCACGTAGGCGCGGGCGTTGGCCGGCAGGTCCTCCAGGGAGCGGCAGCCGGTGATGTTCTCCGTCCAGCCGTCGAAGTGCTCGAAGATCGGCTTGGCGTGGTGGAACTCCGTCTGGGTCATCGGCATCTCGTCGTGGCGCACGCCGTCGACGTCGTAGGCCACGCACACCGGGATCCGCTCGATGCCCGTGAGGACGTCGAGCTTGGTGAGGAAGTAGTCGGTGAAGCCGTTGATCCGGGAGGCGTGGCGGGCCATCACGGCGTCGTACCAGCCGGTGCGGCGCGGGCGGCCGGTGTTCACGCCGAACTCGCCGCCGGTGGTGCGCAGCCGCTCGCCCATCTCGTCGAACAGCTCCGTGGGGAACGGGCCGGCGCCCACCCGGGTGGTGTAGGCCTTGATGATCCCGATGGCGCGGGTGATGCGGGTGGGGCCGATGCCCGAGCCCACGGACGCGCCGCCGGCCGTGGGGTTGGAGGAGGTCACGAACGGGTAGGTGCCGTGGTCCACGTCGAGGAAGGTGGCCTGGCCGCCCTCCATGAGCACGACCTTGTCCTCGTCGAGGGCCTGGTTGAGGAGGTAGGTGGAGTCCACGATCATCGGGGCCAGCCGCTCGGCGTAGCCCAGGAAGTACTGCACGACCTCCTCGACGTCGATGTCCCGGCGGTTGTAGAGCTTCACCAGCAGCTCGTTCTTCTGCCGCAGCGCGCCCTCGATCTTCTGCCGCAGGATCGACTCGTCCAGGACGTCCTGCACGCGGATGCCCAGCCGGCCGACCTTGTCCATGTAGGCCGGGCCGATGCCGCGCCCGGTGGTGCCGATCGCCCGCTTGCCGAGGAAGCGCTCGCTGACCTGGTCCATGGTCTGGTGGTAGGGGGCCACCAGGTGGGCGTTCGCGGAGAGCCGCAGCCGCGAGGTGTCCGCCCCGCGCGCCTCCAGCCCGTCGATCTCCTCGAAGAGGGCCTGGGGATTGACGACGACGCCGTTGCCGATCACGGGGACGGCGTTGGGGCTGAGGATCCCCGCCGGCAGGAGCTTCAGCTCGAACTTGTCCCCGCCCACCACCACGGTGTGCCCGGCGTTGTTGCCGCCGTTGGGCTTGACCACGTAGTCGACGCGGCCGCCGAGCAGGTCGGTGGCCTTGCCCTTGCCCTCGTCGCCCCACTGGGCGCCGACGATCACGATTGCTGGCATTGACGGACTCTCCTGCCTGGATGACGCGGGAGCTCTCCCGCGGGGCCCGGCGGAGGCTCGCCCCGGCCGGGCACGACAACGCCCCTGTGTCGACCCGGTCCTGTCCGCACGCTCGAGGCGGCGCCGCGCCGGCAGGATGGAGGCCCAGGGGCTCGTACCGTGCAAGTCTAGCGGTACGTGACCGGGCGCACGCATCCGGGCCCGCCGCCCGGCAGCGCCGGGGTCCGATACCCTGGATGCCCATGAGTTCCCCTTCCTCCTGGACCCGGGCCGAGTCCGCCCCGGCGCGCCCGGCCGCACCGTCCGGGCCCGCGCCCGGCACCCACCTCAAGGCGCGTCACCTGGTGATGATGGCCCTGGGCAGCGCGATCGGCACCGGCCTGTTCATCGGCACCGGCGCCGCGATCCGCACGGCGGGGCCGGCGGTGCTGCTGTCCTTCCTGGTGGCCTGTGTGCTGCTCGTGCTGGTGATGCGGGCGCTGGGCGAGATGGCCGCCGCGGACCCGTCCCCGGGCGCCTTCTCCACCTACGCCGAGAAGGCCATGGGCCGGACCGTGGGCCGGACCCTCGGCTGGCTGTGGTGGGCGCAGATCGTGGTGGTCGTCGCGGCGGAGGCCACGGCCGCGGCCCAGCTGCTGACGGAGCTGTGGCCGGTGGCCGAGCAGTGGGTGCTGGCGCTGCTGTTCATGGTGGTGTTCACGGCGGTCAACCTGGTGAAGGTGCGCACCCTCGGGGAGACCGAGTTCTGGTTCGCCCTGATGAAGGTGCTCGCCGTGCTGGCGTTCCTGGGGGTCGGTCTGGCCGTGCTGCTGGGCCTGACCGACGTGCCCTCCCCCGGGCTCGGCAACCTCACCGCGCACGGCGGCTTCCTGCCCAACGGGCTCACCGGGGTCGCCGCCGCGCTGCTCGTGGTGATCTTCGCGTTCGGCGGCACGGAGCTGGTGACCATCGCTGCCGCGGAGACCGAGGACCCGCAGCACAACGTGGCGCGGGCCGTGCGCACCATCCTGGTCCGCATCCTCGTCTTCTACGTGGGCGCGGTGACCGTGATGGTGCTGGTGCTGCCGTGGGACGACGAGCAGCTCTCCGTGAGCCCCTTCGTGGCGGTGCTGGAGCGCGCCGGAGTGCCGGGCGCCGACGTGGTGATGGCCGTGATCATCATCCTGGCGCTGCTCTCGGCGCTCAACGCCAACGTCTACGGCTCGTCCCGGATGCTGTACTCGCTGGCCCGCCGCGGGTCCGCCCCGCGGGCCTTCGCCGACGTCTCCGCCCGCGGGGTGCCCCGGACGGCGGTGCTCGTCTCCGTGGCCTTCGGCTTCGGGGCGGTGGTGCTGAACTACCTGTGGCCCGAGACCGTGCTGCTGTGGATGCTCAACACGGTCGGCGCCACCTGCCTCGTGGTCTGGGGGCTCGCCCTCGTCTCCCAGATCGTGCTGCGCCGCCGCGCGGACCGGGACGGGACCGAGCTGCCGCTGCGGATGTTGGCCTTCCCGTGGCTGTCCTGGCTGGCGCTGGTGATCCTCGCCGGCATCCTGCTGCTCGGCCTGCTCGACGACGCCGTGCGCGGCCAGCTGCTGCTGACCGCCGCTCTGGTGCTGCTCATCGCGCTGGCCTCGAAGCTGCTCGGCCGCCGGGCCGAGCACGCCGGGCGGAACTGACCGGCGGCACACCGTCCCCGGCCACCGGCCGCGCCGCACGACGTGCCCCGGGACAGGCCGGGACCGGAGGCCGCGCCGGAACCGGCGTCGGAAGCCCCGTCAGCAACGCCGTCAGGGCCGGTGTCAGAGGCGGTGCTCGGGCGGGATCAGCGGCCGCTCGGCGCGGACCCGCAGCTCCTGCACCGCCCAGGAGTTGCCGTCGGGATCGCTGAAGCCGAAGACCGTGCCGCCGTCCCGCTCGTCGAGCACCGTGATCCCGCTGACCTCCACGCCCCGGGACAGCAGCTCCTCCCGGGCCGCCCGGGCGTCCGGGACCACCAGCTGGAGCCCGCGCAGGGACCCGGGGGCCATCTCCCGGTGGGCCGGGAGGTTGCCCACCACGATGGAGCAGCCGGACCCGGGCGGGGTCAGCTGGGCGATGTCCATCTGCTCGGTGGTGGTGTGGTGGTCGAGGCGGAAGCCGACCTGGTCCCGGTAGAACTCCACGGCCCGGTCGACGTCGCGCACCGGCACCAGCACCACCTCGAGAGTCCAGTCCACGCTCAGCCTCCCTGTCCGCCGAGCAGCCCGGCCAGCAGCTCCTCGAGCCGCTCGTAGCCCTCGGCCATGCCCTTCTCCATGCCGGAGCCGACCATCCCGTCGCGGGCCTCCTGCGAGGCGTGGACGGTGTGCCCGCGCAGCCGGCACCGGCCGCCGCCCAAGTCCTCGAAGCGCAGGTACTCGAGGTCGACCGCGTCGGGCCAGCCCTCGTACTCGAAGGTCTGGACGACCAGCTCGTTCTCGCGCACCGTGTGGAACACGCCGCGGAAGGCGTGCTCCTCGGCGCCGTCCTCGCCGCGCTGGACGAAGCGGTAGGCGCCGCCGGCGCGGAACTCGAAGCCGTCGATCCGGGTCCGCAGCCCGCGCGGGCCGATCCACTGCCGGAACAGCTCGGGGTCGGCGTGGGCGCGGTAGACCTCCGCCACGGGGAAGTCGAAGTCCCGCTCGAAGTCGATGTACGGCACGTCGTCGGGGACGGTCAGGTGCAGGGCGTGTCCCATGGTGGGCTCCTCCCGGTGCGCGCCGCGGGGTGCGGCGCGGGTGTCGAGCACGGCGTCGAGGCGGCGGAACTGCTCCTCCCGGACCAGCCGGTACCGGTCGATCCAGGCGGTGAGCGCCTCCAGCCGTGCGGGGTCCAGGTGGACGGGCCGCCGCTGGGCGTCACGGGTGCGCGTGACGAGCTGCGCCTGCTCGAGGACCTGGATGTGCTTCGAGACCGCCTGCGTGGAGATCGCGAAGGGTTCCGCCAGTTCGGTGACCGTGGCCGGGCCCCGGCTGAGCCGGGCGACGATCCGCCGCCGGACCGGGTCGGCGAGGGCCAGGAAGGCCCGGTCGAGCAGGTCGTCGTCATCCACGGCTTTTGTCAACGTCTTCCTTGATCAACCAGTTAGTTGTTCAAGACTACGCCTGACGGATCGGTACGGCTACCTCCGAGGCCTGATCGTGACACTCGTCCGTCCCCTCCTCCGGCACCACCGATTCCTGCCGCCTCCCCGGAGCGAGCTCGGCCGGAGCCGGGCGGGGCCGGGCGGCGGCGGCCAGGCACGCGGCGGTCAGCACGGCGAGCCCAGCCGGCACGCCGCGGTTGACAAAGAGCGCGTGGATCTGGGAGTGGTTGCTGAGCACGATGTACCAGACGGGCACAGCGGCCGCGGGAAGGGCCAGGACGAGCGCCACCGCCCACCGAGGAGGCCCGCCCCGCCGCAGCGCAAGCACCAGGCCCCCCGCCGTCGCCAGCACACAGGAGCCCAGCACGAGCTCCGCGGTGGGCACCATGTCCCACCAGTAGCGGATGTTGGTGCGCAGTCCCGCGCCGAACGCCTCGGAGACCCCCGGGTGGTCCCCGCCGGTCCGGTTCCCGACGTTCCTCCGGACCACCTCCACGGTGGCCGGGACACCGAGGAAGGCGCCGGCGATCACCCACCGGGCAGCCCAGGTGACGGCGAAGGCCACCGGCCAGACCGCGCCGGCCAGGAGCACCGCCCGGAAGGTCGCACCGAGCGCGCGGCGGTGGAACCACGTCGCGGCGCCCACGGTGAAGGCGGACATTGCCCATGGCACGGCGGGGGTGGTCAGGAGGTCCACGAAGCAGAACAGCGCCGCGCCCAGGGCGGCGCCCGCGCAACCCAGGTGGGGTGAACGGCCGGCCCCGAGGACGGAGAGGATCACGGACAGGAAGATGAAGGCGATGGAGATCGACTGGCTGAAGGAGCTCGAGGGGGTGGACAGCAGGTTCGTCCCTGCGACGTACGGAAGCACCAGGGCCAAGCCCACGGTGGTGGAGGTGCGGGCGCGCAGCGCGAGGAACGCCCCGGCCAGGGCGACCACCATCAGGGTGCCCGAGACGATCCGCAGTCCCTCCAGCCCTGCCACGGCCAGGACGGGGCGGGTCAGCACGGTGTAGCCGGCCCAGTACTTGAAGTAGTCGTTGCCCTCGAGCACGGCTCCCTCGGAGATGGCCCGGAGGTCCTCCGGGCCGCCGCCGCAGGTGGCGATCCGGGGCATCCGAATGGCCCGGTTGAACGCCGACTCCTCCGGGGACGCGCCCAGTCCCGTGCCCGCCACCACGCACTCGGTGAAGGTGTCGGCCGGCGTGCCCATCCGGTCGACCACGTCATGCGGGCCATAGGTGCCGTCCTCGACCGCCGCGAGGAGGTTCTCGACGATCGGTCGATCCGGCACGGCCTGGCCCACCACCAGCAGCCCGAACAGGGCGAACTGCAGGACCAGGAGCATGCCCAGGCCCTGGAGCCAGGGGCGCAGCGGGGTGAGGCGCCCGCCGGTGCCCGCCGCGGTCACCGAGCCCACCGGCGCCTCTGCGCGGTGGGAGGCACGGGGTGGTCCGCCGCGGCGCCTCCGCTCCAAGGCGGAGCCGGCAGGCGCAGGTAGAACAGCCGGGAGGTCTCCCGCCGGATCTTCGCCTGACCATGCAGCAGGACCCCCATCAGCAGGAACACCCCGGCCAGGACCACGAGGGAGGCGGCCAGGAACGCCGTCGGAAAGCGGGGCACCAGTCCGGTGCCGGCGAACTCCACCACCACGGGCAGGCCCAGCACCAGGCCGAGCACGAACAGGACGAACGAGGCGGCACCGGCGACGAGGAAGGGCCGCTCGTGGAAGAGCAGCTGGACGAAGATTCCGAGGATCCGGAAACCGTCGTGGTAGGTCCGCAGCTTGCTCTCGCTGCCGTCGGCCCGGTCCCGGAAGCCGACCTCGACCTCGGTCTGCGGCACACGGGCGTTGACGGAGTGCACCGTCAGTTCGGTCTCGATCTCGAACTCCCGGGACAGCGCGGGGAAGGATTTCACGAAACGTCGCGAGAAGACCCGGTAGCCGCTGAGCATGTCGGTGACCTGCCGGCGGAAGGCGAAGGTGACGAGGGTGTTGAAGAACCGGTTGCCGGACTCGTGGCCGGCCCGGTAGGCGGTGCCGCTGATCTGGCGGCGCACCCCGAGCACGTGGTCGTAGGGGCCCGCCAGCAAGGTCGCGATCATCCGGGGCGCATCGGCGACGTCGTAGGTGTCGTCGCCGTCGATGAGCAGGTAGACGTCGGCCTCCAGGTCCGCGAAGGCCCGCCGTACCACGTTGCCCTTCCCCTTCTCCTCCTCGCGCCGCACGCTCGCGCCGGCCCTCCGGGCCGCCTCGGCGGTGCCGTCGGTCGAGCAGTTGTCGTAGACGTGGACCTCGATGCCGGGAATCGTGGCGTGCAGGTCGGTGACGACCTTCGCGATCGCGGCCTCCTCGTTGTGGCACGGCACGACCGCCACGATGTGGAGGGGACTGGCCATGAGGTCTCGTTCCTGGGGTTGCAGCGGCGGGAGCACCATCATTATGGCCGGGTGCGGCCGCTGTGCGAGCCAGGCGGGACCGTGGCGCCGCGCAGGTGCCGCGACGCCCGGTGTCGATGTTGCGCCGCGTGACGCGCCCGCCGTCACAGTCGACGCACCGGCGTTTTCTGCGCCGCCGGACTTGGCACCCGCCCGGGGCACCCGCTGGAATGGGTCCTGCATCTATCCAGAGCGGCCGAGAGACCTGGCTCGTCGACGCCGCAGCAACCATCCGCAGCCCCACGGGGCCGCGGAACGGTGCTCCCGCCAGGACCGATGGAGCTGCCGCAGCCTCCCGGGTCCGCCCCGGGACGGCCGGCGCCCTCCCTCGGGGTGACCCCAGGAGGTTCTGTGAGACGACCACCCGACCGGACGGCACCACCGCCGTCGCTGTCCTACGAGCTCTATCCACCGCGCTGCGCGGCGAGCGCCGAGACGCTGCTGCGGACCATCGAGGAGCTCGAGCCCACCCGCCCCGACCACGTCGCCGTGACGTACAGCGGGGATGCCCCGCGGCGGGCCGGGTCGCTGGCGCTGCTGGACCACCTCCTGGCCCGCACCGGCCTGCGGCCCGTGGCGCACCTCACGTGCGTGGGCAGCACGCGGGCCGAGCTGGAGGAGACCGTCGCCTCCCTGCTCCACCGCGGGGTCCGGGGCGTCCTGGCCCTGCGCGGTGACCTGGAGCCGGGCACCGAGCCCGGCGAGCTGGCCCACGCAGGGGACCTGGTGGAGCTGGTGCGCGAGGTCGAGCAGCGCCGCACCGCGTCCCTCGCCGGCGGACGGCTCGCCGTGGGCGTGGCCGCCTACCCGACCCGGCACCCCGAGTCGCCGTCCTTCCGCCACGACATCGAGGTGCTGCTGGCCAAGCAGCGCGCCGGGGCCGACTTCGCGATCACGCAGGTCTACTTCCGCCCGCAGCGCTACGAGCGCCTCGTGGCCTCCGCCCGGGCCGCCGGGGTGACGATCCCGATCGTGCCGGGCATCATGCCGGTCACGGAGCCGCGGCGGCTGGCCACGCTCTGCCGGCTCGCCGGGCTCCGGCCCCACCCGGGCCTGGCCGCGGCCCTGGATGAGGCCGCCGGCCCCGCGGAGCGGCACCGGGCGGGCGTGGCCTTCGCGACCCGCCTCGCCCGCGCGGCCCTCGACGCCGGGGCGCCCGGGCTGCACCTCTACACCTTCAACGAGCACCGGGCCGCCCTGGACCTGCTGGAGCGCGTGGACCTGCCGCGCGTGCCCCACCAGCCGGCGGCCCTGCCGGACCTGCTGCCCGCCTGAGCGGCGAGGGACGCCGCCCGGCCCGGCCGCCGTCCCGCACCTCTTCCCCGATCTCTGCCCGCACCTCTTCCCGAACCTCTTCCCAGACCTGCCGAGGAGCACACCCATGAGCACGACCACCTCTGCCGTCCCCTTCCCCGCCGCCACCATCACCGGCTACCCCCGGATCGGCCGGCGCCGCGAGCTGAAGCAGGCCCTCGAGGCCTACTGGGCCGGGCGCTCGACCCGCGAGGAGCTCGAGGCGGCCGCGGGCGAGCTGCAGCTGGCCACCTACCGCCGGCTGGTGGAGCTGGGCCTGGGCGCGCAGGACGCGTCCCTGCCCGCGGCCTTCCCCCTCTACGACCAGGTCCTCGACACCACCGTGGCCCTCGGGGCGGTCCCGTCCCGCTTCGCGGACCTGGCCGGGGCGGACGGGCGCCTGGACCTGGACGCCGGCTTCGTGCTGGCCCGCGGCGACGCCGGGCGGGCACCGCTGGAGCTGACCAAGTGGTTCGACACCAACTACCACTACCTGGTCCCCGAGATCGGCCCCGGGACGCCCTTCACCGCCTCCGCCGGCCGGCTCGTGGCCGACGTCCGCCGCGCCGCCGAGCACGGCTTCACCGTCCGCCCCGTCCTCGTGGGCCCCGTCTCCTACCTGCTCCTGGCTAAGGCCGACGACGACGCCCCCGCGGGTTTCGACCCCCTGCAGCGGCTCGCCGACCTGCTCCCGGTGTACGCCCGGCTGCTCGACGAGCTCGCCGCGGCCGGCGCCCCGTGGGTGCAGCTGGAGGAGCCGGCGCTCGTGGCCGACCAGGACGTGCCCGCCGCGCGGCTCGCCGCGGCCGTGCAGGAGGCCTACGCGGCGCTCACGGCCGCGCCCGGGCGGCCGCGGATGCTCGTCACCACCCCCTACGGCTCCCCGGGCGCCCTGCTGCGCCCGCTGGCCCGCAGCGGGGTCGAGGCCGTGCACCTGGACCTGGTCAAGGGCGCGGCCCCCGCGCCCGCGGAGCTGTCGCTGTTCGCGGACGAGGGCGCCCCGGTGCTCGTGGCCGGGGCGGTCGACGGGCGCAACGTGTGGCGGGCCGACCTGGCCGGCCGGCTCGACGAGCTGGAGGACCTGGTCCGCGCCGGCGCCCGGGTCGCCGTGGCCAGCTCCACCTCCCTGTTCCACGTCCCGCACGACGTGGCCGAGGAGACCCGGCTGCACCCGCTGCTGCGCAGCTGGCTCGCCTTCGCCGACCAGAAGGTCGGCGAGATCGTCACCCTGGCCCGCGGTCTCGCCGCGGGGCGCGGGTCGGTCGCGGACCAGCTGGCCGAGGCCACCGCGGCCCGCCGCTCCCGCGAGGGCGCCCCGGGGGTCCGGGACGGCGCGGTGCGCGAGCGGGCCGCGTCCCTGACTCCCGCCGAGATCGGCCGCGCTCCCGCCGAGGTGCGCCGCGCCGCCCAGGAGGGCCGGGCCTTCACGGCGTCCGGTCCCCTGCCCCCGCTGCCCACCACGACCATCGGCTCCTTCCCGCAGACCGCCGAGGTCCGCGCCGCCCGCGCCCGGCACCGCGCCGGGTCCATCACGGACGCCCAGTACGACGGGTTCCTGCGCGAGGAGATCGAGCGGGTGGTGCGGCTGCAGGAGGAGTTGGGGCTCGACGTGCTGGTGCACGGCGAGGCCGAGCGCAACGACATGGTGCAGTACTTCGCCGAGCACCTGGACGGCTTCGCGACCACCGTGCACGGCTGGGTGCAGTCCTACGGCTCCCGCTGCACCCGCCCGTCGATCCTGTGGGGCGACGTCAGCCGGGAGGGCCCGGGGCTGCGCGGCGAGGCGTTCACGGTCCCGTGGATCGGCCACGCCCAGTCCCTCACCGACCGGCCCGTCAAGGGCATGCTGACCGGCCCGGTCACGATCCTCGCGTGGTCCTTCGTGCGCGACGACCAGCCGCTGGAGCAGACGGCGCGGCAGGTGGCGCTGGCGCTGCGGGACGAGGTCGCGGACCTGGAGGCCGCCGGGATCGGGATCATCCAGGTCGACGAGCCGGCCCTGCGGGAGCTGCTGCCGCTGCGCCGGGCCGATCAGCAGGCGTACCTCGGCTGGTCGGTGGACGCGTTCCGCCTGGCCACCTCGGGCGTGCGGGACGAGACCCAGGTCCACACCCACCTGTGCTACTCCGAGTTCGGCGAGGTCGTCGGGGCGATCGACGGCCTGGACGCAGACGTCACGAGCATCGAGGCGGCCCGCTCCCGGATGGAGGTGCTCACGGACCTGGAGGCCGCCGGCTTCTCCCGCGGGATCGGCCCCGGCGTGTGGGACATCCACTCCCCGCGGGTGCCCGCGCAGGAGGAGATCGAGCAGCTGCTCGAGCGGGCGCTCGAGCACGTGTCGGCACGGACCCTGTGGGTCAACCCGGACTGCGGCCTGAAGACCCGCGGCTACGAGGAGACGAGGGCCTCCCTGGAGCACCTCGTGGCGGCGGCCCGGACCGCCCGGGAGCGCCTGGCGCAGCCGGCGGGGCCGGCGCTGATCGTCCAGCACGGTTCGCCCGCCTGACCACGGCGGCACCGAGCGAGCGGCGGGGCCGCCCACGGGATCCCGTGGGCGGCCC